>CALKUU010000326.1 GCA_937996665.1 uncultured Xenococcaceae cyanobacterium
AGAAACAACCCGCATTAATCATGCTCACACCCCAGAGGAGATGGTTGAAATGGGTCAACATTTAGAAAGCCTCGTTCTCTCTAGAGCCGTTAAAGCTCATGTACAAAACAGAATTTTGTTGAACGGCAAGAAAACGGTGGTTTTTTCCTAGAAGATAGTTGAGAAATTTCAATATACCTTGGTTTCATTTGCCTGGGCAATTTGCCAAACTTAAGGCTCACTAGTCATTTTTTCACCAGGAACTTCGCGACAGAAACCCTCAGCGACCAGAGCTTCTGTTTTTTCTAGCTGACCATAAGGGATCTCGGCTGAATTTTGAACTACTTTGGCTCCTTGGAAATCTATGTCATAAACTGCCTGATGCCATTTATTATCATCCCCTAAATATTTTTGATACCAAATAACCGTCGTCTCTTCTTTTTTCAGACATTCACCATAAAACATCCGAGATGTTGCGAGTAGAGAATTATCTTCGTAGTAATATAATTCACCAGGCAAGGTATATCGAGAAAGCCCGTACTCTGGATCTGCAACTAAGTTGAGATAAACCGATGTATTGATATCGCATTGACTACAAGATCTTCCCGAATAGATTATGAATTGGTCTCCTGTTGTAGATTGAATGAAGTCGATAAATTCAAATTCAATCACGTTTGTTTTGACCACACGACCATTCCTAAACTCGATTTCAGTACTTTCTGGAAATGGGTATTCTACGGCGTTTGGTTCGTAATTTTCTTTGATTGATTTAATTTGCCAGCGGTCACTAGCGATCGCTGAGCAAGAAGACAAGAGAACAGTCAGGAAAATAAGAATATTTCGCATATTAAGATTGATTTTACTCCTTAGCCACTAAGAATTCACGGGCATTCTCTCTCTAACCAAATTCTCCTACTGCTTTTTTTGCCCGCCTTAGATATCCTAAAATTAACCCAGACAAACTTGCCAAGAAAAGTTCGTTCTATAACAACTGGTAGAATCGAATTTTTGTGATTGAATTTTTGATTGTTTTGAATATCTATAAATAGCGATCGCTAAGAAAAATTTTAAATTTACATGAAAATAAAACACGCGATTAACCTCCACAAAGTTCTAACATTCATCTTTGTTCTCGCTTTGATGGCAATCTACAATAATTTCGCCATTGCCCCCTGGGTTTATCTAGCTCTCCACGGGACTTACGGCATTCTCTGGTTAATCAAAGACCGACTCTACCCAGATCAGCAGTGGGAAGAAGAGATCCCAATTCCAGTGGGAATTGTTACTTTTTTTCTATTGGGAGCCTATTGGGTTGCACCATTTCTATTGATTAGTAGTAGCTTTGAGCCAAGCGCACCCCTAATTGCTGCTGCGATCGCAACAAACATTACCGGGGTCTTTCTCCACTACGCTAGCGACGCTCAAAAATATTACACCCTCAAATATCGCAAAGGTCTAATCACCGAAGGTTTTTTTAGTGGTAGTCGTAATACCAACTATTTAGGAGAAATTCTGATTTATCTTGGTTTTGCTTTGCTAGCTGGGCATTGGCTACCTTTTGTAATTCTAGGTGCTTTTACTGCGGGGGTTTTCTTGCCCAATATGCGCAAAAAAGATCAGTCTCTATCTCGGTATCCTGAGTTTGCAGCCTATCAGCAAAGAACAGGATTATTATTGCCCAATTTAGGAAGTCTGTTTTCAGCAGAAAAGGCGGTTAAAAACGGATAATCTGGCAGAATATGCAATCAACAATTCCAGCCAAACAACAGCTAAGACAAGCACTTCTGGACTTCGATGGCGATCCTTCCCATCCAGAAGTTGCTAAAGCGATCGCTGAACTAGTATCCCATCAGCCTACTCGAAGCCAAGCGGAAAACCTCGAACTGCTGCAAGGCAACTGGCTCTTAATTAATGCGCCCAACTTCCCAGACCGTTTACCAGACGAACAAAACAGATCTGTTTATCATTTGGGCAGGTTGGCTTTTAACGCTTTTCAACCACTCAAGCTCAAAATTGCGATTGAGAGAATTGTTCAACCCATATTTTTAACAGATAAACCCCAGGAATACACTCACCACATTGAGGTTGAGTTCAAAATTGTTGAGCCTAATTTACCTGAGTTAGAGGGGGTAATTAAAAATTTGGCAATTTGCCATCCTGTTAGTGATGATGCTGTGCAAGTTCAGTTTACGGGTGGGGAGTTGAAGCCCAGGGCGAGTAGTAGTTCTGAAACCTTAGCAGAATGGTTAAAAATCTTTAATTCCAAGCAGAGATCGAAAAGTTGGCGAGATTTAGCTAGTTCGGGATTACTCAAACTGATGTTTGGTCTTACTAAGCCGACTTCTCTCGATCCTCAAACAGGAAAAACTAGTTTTGTAATGAAGCGATCGCCAAAGGGCGTATTAAAAATAGTTTATCTAGATGAAGAACTAAGAATTACTCAAGGGCGCAAGGAAAGTATTATGGTTTGCGAGCGGTTACCAACAAATAAAATTTAACCCCAGCAATACTTAACTTAAAAATTTGGGCGTTGTTGATAGTATTCAGCTTTCACAAACTAATTTGCCTTGATTGACCGTCAAAATTTGCGCGTCTTTAATCCACAGATCATTAAAAGTATTGATGTGGGTGGTGGTGATCAGGGTTTGAAAGCGATCGCC
>CALKUU010000327.1 GCA_937996665.1 uncultured Xenococcaceae cyanobacterium
AACAGTCCGATGACCAATTTGAGGTCGTTTCTCAACCACTTGACTCTCCTAACTCTGATGACTCTGCCGATAGTGATTTAATTGTCCCTCCTCAAGAAGAAATTAAGGTTCTTTATGAGTTGGCTATGCTTGGCAGCATGAGAAAAATTAAGGAACGAGCAAGCTATCTTGAAGAATTAGACTCTCAGTACGCCCCTCTTGCTAAACAACTTCGCAACTTTGCTGAAGGTTTTCAAGAAAAAGAAATCGTCACTCTAATTGAGAGGTATTTATGACCAGTGTGAGTTCGGAATTCGGAGTTCGCTTGCCCTTGTTATCCCCATTCGAGGACGTAGTCACACTTTGATGGGACGAATGGGGGGAATTTGGAATTATGTTTTTTGCGACAAAAGAATAGATTTTTCAGTCACCTAAAATTCAGAAAATTGCAAGATTTCTAAGTTTTTTCTAGGGTACTAGACAGATAGATTTACGCTAATTGTTCTCAACTTATTTTTTATTCAACGACAATTAAAAAGTCTGGTTAGCGACAATTATCTTGGCTGACTGAGGATAAAAAATAAGACACTATAGCAGCGAAAATTACAAAAGCTGCTAAGTGCCTGGTCAAAGAATAAATTCAAAACAAATACAAATTTACCTCAAAGCAAGAGAAATTGGTCGCACCCAAGAAACATCATCAGCGAAAGGGGGATTTAGTGTGCGAACAGGGAGAAGAATAGAGAAAGGAGAGCATCAACCTCAAAAAGGCAAAATCAGAGACTGGAGAACCAGAGAAGATCCATTAGAATCAGTCTGGGAAAGCGAATTAAAACCCTTACTAGTTGCTCAACCAAAATTACGTCCAATGACGTTATGGGAGTATCTACAAGAAAAATATCCAGGCAAATATGAGAAGTCAGTTCTGAGAACTCTCCAACGCAGAGTGAGGCAATGGAAAGCGACATCTGGAGCACCAAAAGAAGTGATGTTTGCACAAGAACATAAACCTGGAGAACTAGGATTATCAGATTTTACCCATTTCAAACAAGCGACAATTACGATTAAAGGAAAGCCATTCAAGCATTTGCTATATCACTACCGCCTAGCTTATAGCGGATGGCAGTATATTCAAATAATTCAAGGAGGAGAAAGTTTTGTAGCCTTGGCTCAAGGATTACAAAATGCCCTAGCCTTGAGCGGAGGAAGTCCTCGCCTTCATCGTACAGATAGCCTGAGTGCTGCTTATCGTAATTTAGGGAAAAAAACCGCAGAAGATTTAACCCATAATTACGAGGGCTTATGCCAGCACTACCAAATGCGTCCAACTCGGAATAATCGAGGGAAATCTCATGAAAACGGGTCAATAGAATCGCCCCACGGTCATTTTAAGCGGAGATTGCACCAAGCCTTACTGCTCAGAAAATCTTTTGATTTTGATTCAGTAAAAAGCTATCAGCAGTTTATCGACAAAACAGTTCAAAGATTGAATATCTCTAGCGAATCAAAATGGCAGCAAGAAAAGCTATTACTCCAAAAACTTCCTGCACATAAATTTCCCGATTACGAAGTTATAAGTGCTGGGGTAACTTGTTATAGCACCATTACGATTCGCTGCATTCTTTATACTGTGCCATCTCAGTTAATTGGGCATCGTGTAACAATTCATCTTTATCATGACCATCTTGATGTTTTTGTTAGCCATCAATTCGTAACTGAATTGCCCAGAATATATGCTTCAGAAGAAAGCTCTACACGCCGCGCTCGATGCCTCGATTATCGCCATGTGGTTGACAGTTTGCGGGTTAAACCAAGAGCTTTTCTCCAATGTCAATGGCAGCAGGACTTATTGCCTAATGAGGATTATCGCCAGATATGGCTGCTTTTGAAGGAACAATTTTTACCCGAAATTGCCTGTCGCTTGATGGTTGAAAGTCTTTATATTGCAGCTAAGCAAGATAAAGAAGCTTCTGTTGCTGGGTGGCTCCGAGGAGAACTTTCACAGCAGACTCTCACTTTAATTCGATTACAGAGCAAATTTAATAATGTATCACCTCCTTCCCAGGAGAAGACCGTGATTCAAGTATCGCAGCATTCTTTATCTAATTACGACCAATTATTAAAACATGACATCTTCGACAAACCAAGTGGTCTCAGCCTTACCTTTGTTGCTCAAATCCCTGCGACTGTCTCATATGAATCAACAGTGGGAATCCCTTGAAGCTCATGCAAGACAAAAGGGTTGGTCTTATGGTCAATTTCTGATGGCTCTTTGTGAACATGAACAGCAACAAAGATATCTGCGTCGGGTACAACGTTATCTTAAGGCTGCGAAACTTCCTCAGTCTAAGTCTTTATCTAATTTTGATTTTTCTTGTTGTCCTACTCTTGACCAAGGTACTGTCCTCAATTTAAGTCAAGATTCTAGTTGGTTGAAGCGTGGTGAAAATCTCCTGATTTTCGGTGCTTCTGGTGTGGGCAAAACTCATCTGGCTGCTGCTATTGGTCGTGATTTAATTGAGCTAGGTCAAAGGGTTAAGTTCGAGTCTGCTACTCTTTTGGTTCAAAGATTGCAATCGGCTAAGGCTCAGCTTCAGTTGCCTCAACTCTTAAGCAGTCTTGATAAGTATGATCTACTTATTGTCGATGATATTGGTTATGTTCAAAAATCTGAGGCTGAAACTTCTGTTCTTTTTGAACTCATTGCTCATCGCTATGAGATTAAGAGTCTTTTGATTACTTCTAATCATGTTTTTAGTGATTGGGATTCTATTTTTGCCGATTCTACTATGACTGTTGCTGCTATTGATCGTTTGGTTCATCATGCTGTCATTTTGGAAATCAAGGCTGATAGTTTTCGTCAAAAAGCTGCTCAATCTCGCCTATCTCAATCTAATTCTAAGCGGACAATCTAATTGTCGTTTTTCGGTCAAAGTAATTGACATTTAACA
>CALKUU010000328.1 GCA_937996665.1 uncultured Xenococcaceae cyanobacterium
CAGAATCGAACTTGTTCCTTTTATCATTTTCTCTCTACTCTGCAAAATTCATTGGAATCCATCCATTTGTACTCAAGTTAGAGCATTCACAGACACAGAGACAAACAGAAGAAAAACATGATACCTTGGCATGCAAAAAGCGATGCGTCAGGTTGCTTCTCTAAAAGACGAAGTTAAAAACTCTAATCAAAAATATGATGCGCTTCTAGAAGCTAATCAGAAAACAGAACTTTCAGGCTAAAGAACTCCTAACTTTCTCAAAATCCCTCAACGCAAAACTAGCAGACGAATAAGAGTAATTGATAATGGCGATCAAAAAAAGAATCAAATATCAAGATGTTCCGGAGGAGACTTTAAATATTTGGCCTTCATTTACCGATTTGATGGCTAATTCATTTATGATAATTAGTCTTTTCCTCTTGTTGGCACTATTCAAATCCTTATTTCTCAAATACACTGCTGATGAAACCAAGCTGAATCTATCCACCACCGAGCAACAGGTAAGGCTCTTACAAAAAGAAATCGCCCTGCTCGAAAAAGATACGAAAAGCAAAAGAGAAAGCATTAATCGCCTTAAAGAGAACTCTCTAGATCTACGCAATCTTTCTTCTAACCTGCAAACTCTATTAGAACGCAGTAATGGCAGACTCAACAGTCTTGAATCGGAAGTCCAACGGTTGAAATCTGCACCGCCTGTGGTCGTAATCCAAGACTCGGGAGAATATCAGTTTGCTTCTGGGAGTGCTAGCTTGCCCCAAGAACTCAAAAACTATATTGCAACTAATTTGGTTGAGCGCATCGAATCAATTAGCAAACAAAGAAACCTCTATGTTGTGGAAATTATTGGTCACACCGATGGACAGGTTAATTTTGGCAGTGCGGGCAACCTCGACCAACAATTAGAAGCCGTCGCCCTCGGCAAGCAACCAATTAACACTCTTCGTCCTGGGTCTAATGCAGACTTGGGATTAATGCGAGCGTTGGAAGTGGTTAAGCAACTTCAGGATGCCCAGCGACAAGGACGTTTAGAAGGGGTTCAGTTTAGAGCCTATTCTGCTGCCCAATCTCAGCTACCAACAGGGGATTTTGCCACAGCCGATCGCAAGCCGAATGCTAGCCGTCGTCGCATCGAAATTCGCTTTTCACCTTTGGGTAAAGCAGAAACAATTCGTTAGCAAATTCTGTGTTTAATTATCTTCTTGATACCTAAACACTCATTCCCTAAGTAAAAATACCTAATATCTTAACAATCATAGGCTATTCTTTAAGTGATTGTGACAGTCAAAAAGGTGGAATATAGTGGGAGTTTTTACCGAATTTTTAAGTCATGATGATATCGAGGAGATTAAGAAGGCTAGGCTTATGTGTGGTGAATTTAGTAAAATATTTAATCAACTTCTAACTGCATCAATGCTAGTTTTGGTTTTGATAGCTTGTCAGAGGTTGCCAGAGGAGAGCAAAGTTGAGTTTGCGCCGCTGGGTTCGGGTACGATTAACATAACAAAATAACCCTTGATCGTTTTAGTAAGAATTAAATGCCTTGCGGGGAAGGTTCCGAAAAGATTCGTTTCTAAATCTTGTTCGGAGTAGGTTTGAAGGTGCTGCAAACTTTGCTCACAGTGGCGATCGCTTTACCGTGAAGAATGACGAACAGTGAATTACACGGATATTAGTTGGTTAAAATATCCGCCATAGAAATTGAACATAGACATCAAACAAAGATAGTTTTTTTGCTATTCAAGAAGAATGAACCGCCTCAATATTCTCTTTGTCTGCTCCCAAAACAAATGGCGTAGCCCTACGGCTGAAACTATCTTTCGCAACGATTCTCGTTTCAATGTTCGCTCAGCAGGAACGAATAATAGTGCCAGGAAAAGACTTTCTGCCAAAAATCTAAACTGGGCAGATTTCATTTGTGTAATGGAAAATAAGCACAAAAAAAGAATTCTGAGTGAATACGCTAACTTAGATTTAGCCCCGATTTTTGTATTAGATATACCAGACGAATATCAGTACATGGATCAAGAGCTAATATCGATTCTTAAAGCCAGCATGGAAGATATTGTAAGTAAATTGCCGTAAACAACGAATAGCTAGCTTACCGAGCCTGAAATTATGATCTTGTGAGAAAATATGGGGCAACGAATCGATGTATAAAGATCTAGAATTGATTCTTATGCAATAGTGCCCAAGATATTATTTTGCGATCGCCAGAACTAGATGAATAATATTTTATTAGTCTCCCACTCCCCCTTTCCCTCCAACAGTTCTGTTCACGTTCATCATTTTGCCAATGAACTAATTAAGCTAGGGTTAGATTGCGTAGTTGCCATACCCAACCAGCAAGGCGAGATTATTCCCCTCAAAGACAATCTCTATAAGATTACCCAATACGGGGAAATCGAAGCGATCGCCGATTTTTTTGCCAACTCCCAACCCCCCGATGTAGTTCATGCCTGGACACCTCGCCAGCACCTTGCCCACTATTGTTATGCCCTCTCAATCAGGCATGAATTTAAGCTAGTTATTCACCTAGAAGACAACGAAGAATGTGTAACAGAAAGATTCTTGAATATCTCTCTAGCTGACTGGACTCCCGAGCAAGAAAAACTACTCCCTGCCAATCTCTCCCATCCCCTTAAGTACAAGCAATTAATGGCAACTGCCGATGGGGTTAGCGTCATTATCGATAAATTAGCTGAATTTGTTCCGCCAGATACCCCCGCAATAACCATTTTTCCTGGGGTAGACCTTCAAGAATTTTATCCCCGCGAACAAGATTCTAGTCTGCTCGAAAGTTTAGAAATCCCAGAAGAAACAACAATTATTTGCTATACAGGCAACGTTCATCTAGCAAACATTGATGAAGTTCTCTGCTTATATTTAGCCGTTGGCAAGCTTAATCAACTAGGAACACCAGCTATATTGATCCGCACAGGTCATGATTTTAAGCCCGAAATTCTCAGTCAAGATCAATTGTGGGTCAAAAAATATATTGTTAATTTAGGTTGGCTAGATCGAGCCAAAGTCCCTGAAATTCTTGCTTTAGCGGATGTTCTGATTCAACCAGGTACTACCGACAGATTTAATGATTATCGCTTCCCTTCCAAAATCCCTGAATTTTTAGCGATGGGAAAACCAGTTATCGTCCCCAATACCAATATCGGCAAGATCCTAACCCACCAAGAAAATGCTCTGGTTTTAGACACAGTAGACGAAAATTCTTTACCCTCAATAATCCAGACTATTGTTAAAAATCCCCAATTAAGTCATAAACTTGCTAATAATGCCCTCAAGTTTGCTGAGCAAAATTTGAATTGGGCAGAAAAAGGACAAGAACTATACGCTTTCTACCAAACCCTTTTTTCTGAGGAGAGAGCAGCGACATCCCTAGCCAGAGCCTTAAAAAGATCTCAAATTTACTACCAAGAATTAAACAACCTCCAAGATAAGTATTATTTTTATCAAGAGCAAATAGCAGCCTTAAAACTAGAAATTACAGCGATGAAAACCAGTAAATTCTGGAAGCTTAGAGAGCAATGGTTCAAACTTAAAAGTCGGTTAAATTTCAATCAAAAATAATTGCCCAACTTATTTACTAATCCACTATTAAGATCAAATGTCTAATACTCATTTTTATACAAGTTGCACCAATAACTATCTGCCTCTAGCCAGAGTCTTAGCTAAATCATTAAAAAAATTTCACCCTACTGGTTATCTCCATCTGGTCTTGTGTGATTCTGTCCTAGAGTCCTTTGATCTCGACAAAGAAGATTTTGATAATGTAATTACAGTTGAAGACTTAGCAATCCCCAATCTCAAACCATGGCTATTTAAACATTCTGTGATTGAGCTATGTACGGCAGTTAAAGGCACAGCAGCCAAACATATAATGAGTTCTTATGATTGCGACAATCTTATTTATTTTGATCCAGATGTAGCCGTTTTTTCGCCACTAGAAGATCTAATTAACAACCTTGAAAATAGTGATATTTTAATTACCCCTCATCAGCTACGACCTGAAAAAATATTCTCAGCGATCGCCGAAAATGAAATTTCTTTTTTGCGTCACGGCACCTATAACCTCGGTTTCGTGGGGGTAAAAAATACTAGTAATGGGAGAGAATTTGTTGATTGGTGGGCAGATCGTTGCCTTAATTTTTGTTATACCGATACCGAATATGGTTTATACACAGATCAACGCTGGATCGATCTTGTGCCTGCCTTTTTTAATGGGGTAAATATTTCAAAAAACCCTGGTTATAACGTAGCCAACTGGAATCTGAGCAATCGTGATCTTCAGGGCAACCTTGAGGAGCAAGTTACCGTCAATGGCGAACCCTTATGCTTCTATCATTTTTCTGGTTCACAAAAGATTATGCCCGAAAAATATAACCTCCACAACGAGACGACTAATGCCTTGTGGGCATGGTATCAAGCTCAACTTGAGGCAGCGGGACAAGCCGAATTAAGCAAGCTAGTTTGTACTTATAATTTTTTTGAGAATGGCGAGCTAATTCCCAATCAAGCCAGAGAATTATATCGACAAGTACAAGAAGTAGAGGATAAAAACCCCAACCCGTTTAGTGAAGAATTTTATCGCTGGTATCTCAGCCATAAACAATATTTAGAGCAGCAGAGTGTAGATTTCATTAAAAAGAGCTTAGAAACTAATCAAGAGGACTTAGCTAAGTGCCAAGAATTAGTTGAAGCAATGGAGAGTAGCAAGTTTTGGAAGTTAAGACAAGGATGGATTAAGACCAAAACCAAGATTCGCCAAACCCTTAAATCCCGGTTGGGGTGGGTTCGTCGCATCCCCAAGAATAAAACGGAGGTCGATGTTTGGATTTACAATCGACTCAAACTAGACATTGTTCCTCAATATTCCCCAAGAAAACTAGAAATTCCTGAATCCTATTATCAAGAAAATCAGCAGAGTTCTTCTGATTTGCCGAAAATTTCTTTAGTTACCCCTTCTTATAATCAGGCACATTTTATTGAAGACACCGTTAAAAGTGTTTTAGAGCAAAACTATCCCAATTTGCAATACATCATTCAAGATGGCAAGTCTAAAGACAATACCGCAGAAGTTATCCATAAATATCTTGAGCAATATAGCGATCGCCTAAAGTTCAACTGCACTCAGGATTCGGGGCAAGGAAACGCAATTAACCTTGGTTTTGCAGACACTGACGGGGAAATTATGGCATGGCTAAACTCTGATGATGTTTTATTGCCAGGATCTTTAGCCTATGTTGCGGACTATTTTCAAAATCATCCCGAAGTTGACCTAATTTATGGTCATCGCATTATCATTGACGAGCATAATCAAGAAACAGGTCGCTGGATTTTGCCATCCCATGAAGATCGAGATAATATGCTCTCCTGGATTGACTATGTTCCTCAAGAGACAATGTTTTGGCGACGCGAACTCTGGCAAAAAATCGGCGCAAATATCGATGAATCCTTTAGATTTGCCCTAGATTGGGATCTAATTTTGCGGTTTAGAGATGCTGGAGCTGTCATCCATCGAGTGCCGAGATTTTTAGGTGCTTTTCGAGTGCATCAACAACAAAAGACCCAGGCTTGGAATGAAATTGGCATGCAAGAGATGGATCGCCTCCGTCTTCAACAGCATAATTACGTCCCTACTAATCTAGAAATTATTAAGCATATTAATCGTTATCTTATTCGCTCCTTTATCTTTTCTCGGTTGCATATTCTCAATAAAGTGACAGCCAGAACATAAGTAATTAGAAAAATATTTTTTATCGCTTTAGTCAATAGCCAAGCTTGAAAGAATACGTAATTCACTAGTATTTTCTCTTTCAAGAATAGAGACTTTAAAATATTTCAAAATATAGGTTAACATGGTCATCATATTAATATAAGAACAGGCGATAAAACCTTATTTAAAAGGAATAAGCGAAATTCAAAATGAGTAATTTCACAGAGAGAGATGTCTTAGACTCTCCTATTATTGAAGTACCAGTAATCGAGTCTTTATTCCCTACTGAACCTAGTGAACCGATAATAGAATTTGCAGAAGAAACACCTACTAATCCCCTTAACAATCCTTTAAATATCCTCACTGCTGACACAACAAATCCTGTTTTAAGCATTGATAGCTTTGCAGGATTACCTGGCGAAACTGTTACTGTCCCCATCACCATTAGTGATAGCGAAGAGGTAGAATCGCTAACTATTAGCTTAATTTACGACACCTCAATCCTTAATCTTTTCGATCCTGACCCCTTCACCGCAACCAACGAAGGGGTGAGAAGTGCCAATAATAGTAATTTTGTTTTGGAAGCAAATAACCCTGTCGCTAATGTCAATGAAGAGACAGGGGAAGTTCAAATTGCCTTGGTTGTTACTCCCGATTCGCCCAATCTCAATGGCAGCGGTTCTGCCGAAGCAATTTTAGAAATTGATTTTGAAATAGATGGAGATGCCGAACTAGGATCTCTGGCTGATATTAATCTCGAATCTGTCAGAGTGGGAATTAATGGCAGCGAACTTGTTTTTGATAATGATAATTTGGTTGATGGCGATGTCACAGTAGGCAATCCCACCCTAGAAGCAGCACTAGATACTAATATCAATCGTTTCCAAAACAGTGATATTCCTGGAACTTTTATCTTTGCAGGAGAAGCTGAAAGCGCAGGCATTCGTGCCAATTTTCCTCAATTCGCTGAAGAGGGCGTAGCATTTAGAGTGGCAGATGAGGCAACAGAGGGCTTTATCCCAATTTTTCGTTTCCAGAGTGTCAATACCCCTGGTACCTTTTTGTTTGTAGAAGAAGCAGAAAGACAAAGCGTTAATGCTAATTTCTCGGCTGATTTCACAGAAGAGGGTTTGGCTTTCTTCGTGTTACCAGCTACTTCCATAATTGGCGAAACTTTTTTCCGTTTTCAAAATAGCGATCGCCCTGGAACATTTTTGTTTGCAGGCGAACAGGAAAGTATTAGTATTCGCGCTAATTTTCCTCAATTTATCGAAGAGGGTGCAGCGTTTAATGTCGCGATCTAGATAAATCTTAGGTTTCTATAACTAATAGTTTGTTTTTGCGTCTTGTCTGCGTTCTGTCCTTTCAGCAGCATCAACGCTTAATGCGCCCGCACCAGCATAAATTGTCATTAACAGTCCACCAATTAGACCGATATTTTTGAGAAAAGCGTTCATCTGTTCGGGGTCGGCAAGAGGGTTATGAAATACTAGGGTTGCCGGAATTAAAAACAAAATTAACAGTAGTGAGCCAATCTTAACTTTGTAACCAAAAAGCAAGGAAAGACCGCCAAGCAGTTGAAAAGCAATGGTAAAAACTAATAATACTTGAGGGATTGGTAAACCCTGACCTGCCATCATTGCAGCAGTACCACCAAAACCAAAAATCTTGCCAATTCCCGCTTTCAGAAAAATAATACACAAGCAAATCCGAGCAGCTAAAGGAATGTATTTCATTTGCTTATCAACTTCTCATTGAAAGTTATATCCAATTTATAAAGTCTACTAATAAATTCCAGCAAATTACATTTCTTAGGTAGTAGACTATCTGCTTAATGCTGTTAACTTTGACAAAAAGACTCCTAGCAATCAAAGGTCTGGAGTAAGGCGATCGCCCTGGGTAAAATCCTCTATTGCAAACCAGATGGTAATTTCGCTTGTTTCAATAAAGGTTCTAAAGATTTCGCAACTTTATCAGCTAAAATCTCTTGACCAAGTTGATTAGGATGAATAATATCTTGCTGTCGATGCTTCGGATTATCAATAATCCCTTTGAGTACCTGAGGAATTAGATAAGAACCAGTTTCTGTAGCTACACGTTCAAATAACTCCTTGTATTCGTCGGAAAATAAACCTAAATTCATTCCCAAAATAACCGTAATTGATTTTTCTGCTTGTACCTGAGCTATTATTTCTCGCAAATTTTGCTCAGTTTCTGTTTTGGGGACTTTCTTCAAAAAATCATTTCCCCCCAAGGCAACAATAACCAGCCAAGGCTTTTCCACTAAAACATCTTCAGACAGTCTAGCTAAACCATCAGCAGTCCTGTCTCCGCTAACTCCACGATTAACCACAGGTAAGTTAATTTTTTGACTCAGCAAATATGGATAAGCTTGTTCTTGCTTTAAACCGAAACCAGCAGTGATACTATCCCCCAAAATGTATATTTTTTCACCCGTGCCACTATCGAGATTAGTAATATCAGCTAACTTATTTTGACAGCTATTTAAAAATAGAACACAGCCTAAAGTAAAAGTAATTATCAAGATATTTTTACGCAAAAAAGTGTAAAAACCAGATCCAAACTCTCCAATAAAATTTTTCATTCTTTATAGATACGTCAAAATCAACGCAACTTGCTTAAAAAAATTCCCGACTCAGATCAAGATTGAGACGACGAATAATTTCTCAGTTAAATAGTTTCTGATCTTAAGTAAACCAAATCAGTCTCGCCAAAGCGATCAACCCAAATAAATTAAAATTTCTATATCCTTTGTATAACAAGACTTATCGAGAATTTTTTCAACAAAATTAAGCAGTTTTCCCCTACTGTTATCTTTGCCTAGTCTAGAATAAGAGATTATAACCATCATTAAAGCAAAATAATTATATAAACTATGTCAGTTTTGGCACCAATCGCCGTTCTCCTTTTACTAATCGCCGTCCATGAATTAGGGCATTTTGCCGCAGCTCGTTTACAAGGAATCCGAGTTAGCCGTTTTTCAATTGGCTTTGGCCCAGCTATTCTCAAATTTCAGGGTGCTGTAACCGAATATGTTGTTTGTGCTTTACCCTTGGGTGGTTATGTAGCTTTTCCTGACGACGATCCTGATAGCACGATTCCGCCTGACGATCCTGATTTATTGCGTAATCGTCCGATTCTAGATCGCGCAATTGTAATTAGTGCTGGAGTAATTGCCAATCTGATTTTTGCTTATTTTTTGTTAGTTGGTCAGTCCATGACCATTGGCTTCCAGGACGTAAATTATCAATCAGGGGTGCTAGTACCTCAAATTGTTGAAGATAGTAATTCTGCTGCGGTTAAAGCAGGAATTAAAGCAGGGGACATCATTCTCGAAGTTGGAGGAGATAGTCTGGGGAAATCACCAGAATCTCTTGATGAACTGCGCCAAATCATCCAAGATTCACCCGAACAAGAATTACAGCTAAAAGTCCAAAGAGAAGACAAACCAGTTTCTTTGACCGTAATCCCTCAGTTAGGAGACGATGGCAAGGGCAAAATTGGAGTTATGCTTGCCCCCAATGGCGAAGTTATCAGACGAACTACCAATAGCATTACTGAAGCTTTTAGTGCTGGAGCTAAAGAATATCAGCGCATTAGCGTTTTGATTGTTCAAGGTTTTTGGCAACTTATTAGTAACTTCCAAGAAAGTGCTGAGCAAGTAGCAGGCCCCGTAGCGATCGTTTCTGTTGGTGCAGAGCTAGCCCGCAACGATATTAGTAATCTTTTCCAGTTTGGAGCTTTAATTAGCATCAACTTGGCAGTAATCAATATTCTGCCTCTTCCTGCTTTAGATGGGGGTCAGCTAGCATTTCTCTTAGTAGAAGGTTTGCTTGGTAAACCTTTACCAACAAAGTTACAAAATGGCATTATGCAAACAGGCATGGTACTTTTGCTAGGTTTAAGTGTTTTCTTGATTGTTCGAGATACAGTTAATTTGGCTTTTTTCCAAAATCTGTTTCAGCAATAGTCTTCTAATTGTTTACAGATAATTTTTGATAGATAACTTTTGGGAATATCTCGTGTTTTAAAGCGTGATTCTAGAGGTTATCCTCTCAATATTGTTTATAGATTCTCTTAATCGGTTGTGAATTAATTGTGGCAGCTACGAAAAAAAAACAAAGAGCGATCGCTATCCTAGAGCAGCTTGAGGTTCTTTATCCTGATGCCACTTGTAGTCTTGATTACGAATCGATAGTCCAGTTACTAGTCGCCACCATTCTCTCGGCACAATGCACAGATGAGCGAGTTAATAAAGTCACTCCCGCTTTATTTGCTCGCTTTCCTGATGCTCCTGCTTTAGCCGGTGCAGACCGAGAGGAATTAGAAAATCTTGTCCGCTCCACTGGGTTTTATCGCAATAAAGCTAAAAATATTCAAGGAGCCTGTCACAAAATTGTGACCGAGTTTGATGGTGAGGTTCCGCAAACAATGGCACAGCTTATAACCCTGCCAGGAGTCGCTAGGAAAACAGCTAATGTGGTTTTGGCTCACGGCTACGGCATTCTCGAAGGGGTGACAGTAGATACCCATGTCAAAAGATTGAGTAATCGCCTCGGGCTAACTAAAAACGATAGTCCAGTCAAAATAGAACGAGATTTAATGAAACTAATCCCCCAACCAGAATGGGAAAACTACTCAATCAGAATTATTTTTCATGGTCGGGCTGTTTGCAAAGCGCGTAAGCCTAATTGTGCCGCTTGCCAGTTGGCTGAGCTTTGCCCTTCTGCTGTTAACTAAGCCAACTTATTAACCTAAATAGTCTTGGAATAATAGTTCTTGCAGTCAATTAAGAGAGAGCGTTACTATCCTAATTGAAGAGAACACGATCTTAACGAGGATTTAAACCAAATGAGAATGCTCCACACGATGTTGCGCGTCGGCAACTTGGATAAATCAAAAGAATTTTACTGCGATGTTTTAGGAATGAACCTCATCCGCCAAAAAGACTACCCTAGCGGCAAATTCACTCTAGCATTTGTGGGCTACGGTGATGAAAAAGACAATAGTGTTATTGAGCTAACTTATAACTGGGGCGTTGAAAGCTACAATCTAGGCAATGCTTATGGACACATTGCCTTAGGTGTAGATGATATTTATGGCACTTGCGACAAAATAAAATCTTTGGGTGGTAAGGTTTCTCGCGAACCAGGCCCCATGAAACACGGCACTACGGTAATTGCTTTTGTCGAAGATCCTGACGGTTACAAAATTGAGTTGATTCAGTTGGGGACTCAAGGTTCT
>CALKUU010000329.1 GCA_937996665.1 uncultured Xenococcaceae cyanobacterium
GTTTCTGAGGAATCGAACCGATCTAAATTAGTAGCGGTAGTTTGGTCGATGTTAATGGTGGGAATCGTGATTGGGGGAGTTAGTGGCAGCATTATTCTCAAACAAATTAACCCAGGTGGTCTACAAGCAGGTCAAATCCCTCTTGAACAGTTGCAAGCACCGATTAATAGTGTTTTTTCTTTCGTTCCTTTTTTAGTGATTTTTCTTGCTTTTTTGGCTACTTGGGGAGTAGAAAAAAAATACTCACGTTTTAGCAAGAGATCGCACTCGCTTTCTAACGCAACTTCCTCCTCCACAGGCAGAGAAGATTCGATCACCCTCGGCAAGTCTTTAAAAATTCTGACCGCTAGTCGGCAAACAGGCATATTTTTTTCCTTTTTATGTTTACTAACGATTGGTTTATTTATGCAAGAAGCTGTCCTCGAACCCTATGGAGGCGAAGTATTTGGAATGTCGATCGCCGAAACCACGGGATTAAATGCCAATTGGGGAATCGGGATTTTAATTGGCTATAGTCTGACAGGATTTCTTATTACCCCTCGTCTGGGCAAAAAACGAACAACTAAGATTGGCTGTTTCTTAGTAGCAATTAGCTTTTTGTTAATTATTTTGGCAGGATTCACTCAAGCAGAGGCAGTTCTCAAATCGGCAATTGTCTTATTTGGCATCACCACAGGCATGGCAACGATCGGGGGAATTAGCTTGATGCTCGATCTGACAGCAGCAGAAACTGCGGGTACTTTTATTGGTGCTTGGGGGCTAGCTCAGGCAATGTCAAGAGCGATCGCTACCGTTATTGGTGGAGTTATCTTAGATGTTGGCAGAGCAATGTTTTCCACGCCGCTGATTGCCTATGGAACTGTATTTGCCTGCCAAGCAGCCATGATGCTTGTGGCAATTGTGATCTTAAATCGAGTCGATGTTCAAGAATTTCAGGACACTACAGGTCGAGCGATCGCCACTGTTATGGAAGGCGACTTAGATTGAGTAACATCACAACAAATTAGTAATCTATCAAGTTGGACTTGAAAACTGAATCTCCTAACCCCGAACTCCGAACTCATAACTCCTAACTTTTCTATTCAAATCTCAAGATTATGTCTGACCAAAATCTAGCAGCCGCCGTTAAATTCTTAAAAATATTCAGTTGCACTGAACCAACTCCCGATTTAGCGATCGCCGAGATTCAGAAATTACGGACAACCCTACTCCTCGTCACCCAAGAAGCAGAATGGGAAAACATTGGGATTTGTGCCGATAATCTGACCCAAGCAAGAGAGGCACTACAAAGTTATCTCCAAGCCCTTGGCTATGAACACAATCTTGATCAACAAATTGAGAAGCAAACAGAAATAAAACCCAATGAGGCGGTTTATATCAAGTTCAATACTCAGAAACTATCTTTATACGCAGACAGCTATACAGGTAATTCACGCGGAGTATTGGTGGCAACGCAAGGATCAGAAGAAGCAGCTTTAGGAACTTTTGGTTATTTTCCTTTGGATTTATTTGCGTAAGAATTGATGCGGAAATCCTCATCCCTTTATTAATAAGAGTTACGCTACGATCTAAATCAAGATCAAGCGAAAAAACAAACAGCTCAAGTAGTTAAGTTTTGAATTCTTGGCTAATGGCAACTCGTTATTGGATAACCTATTTTCAATGGTTTCAAGAGAATTTGCGATCGCCTAAATTAGACAAAGAAACAACACACAACTAGCTTTAACGCTAAGATCTACCTTAAGATTCAAATATTAACTGAAGAGACAAAAAGACAATCTCTAATTACTAAATTATGAGTAATACAAGCAATTTTAAACAAGCGATCGAAAAAGCTCGCGGTCAGCAACTAGTAGGGCCTAACGTAATTTCTAATGCACTACCCTATCTTGGTGGTGGTCTAATCCTTACTGCCCTGGGTACCTATGGTGGTTTAGGGGTGATTAACGCCCGTCCTGAGATATTCATGCCCACTTTCTGGGCAGCATTAGTAGCCGAATTAGTTCTATTTTTTGTTGCCAGAGGAGTAGCAGAAAAAGGAAATAACAGCACAGCACTTCCCCTCCTAGCTTTGTATAGCCTGCTTTCTGGCTACACTCTTAGCGGCATTGTTTTCATGGCACTCAGTACCTCAGGAGTAGGTATTCAAGGTGTCGGCATTGCAGCCTTGGGTTGCGGTGTAACTTTCATTGTTGGACGAAATGTTGGCTCCAATCTCAGTGACGAAGATGGTCTTGCCCTAACTCAAACTATTCGCATCGGCATCACTGCCCTATTTGTAGTTCTAATTGGGCAACTACTATTTTCTGTTTTCGGTGTTTACACACCTTCTTGGTTAGAAATTGGTATCTCTGGGTTAGGCGTTCTCTTATTTGTTGGGGCTGCGGTTGTCGACTTTTATATCTTGCCTCGCACCTACCAAGATGAGCAATATCTACCTGCTGCCCTTTCGATGTATTTGACTTACATCAACCTCTTTGTCTTTATCTTGCGTCTGTTGATTGCAATTAATGGTCGCGACTAATTATTTTCCGAAATAATGCACCTAAATCTGATTAACTAAGACAAGATTTTAGGCTAGTGAAAAAAGAGCGGGCAATGCCTGCTCTTTTGTTTTGCAGTACCTATAAATTTTTTATTTAGCCATGAGCTAAACACAAGCAGAATTGAGAGACTGACCCTAATTTTAAATGCTATTTAGCACTGATTTTCTGATATCTGCTCAACCAAAAATAGTTACTAACTTTAGGATCATCAATAGAACTCATATTATTCAAATTAAGAAAATAATCCAGAACAAAAGTTGATATTAGCATTTACGACATCAGCAGGTAATTAGCGCTTTAGTATTCAGAAAATTAGTCTTTAATTTTGCCAAGCAAATTTTACAAGCTAAACAAGATGTTGGGATCTATGCTAAGCAATTAATTCAAAAGCCAGCATCGTTTTAAGATAAATTATTTACTATATATTGATAATTAAATATCTTTATATCTACGTAATCTCCTCAATTATCAATGAATTCCTTAAAATAAACTACTTAGATTTACGCAAGGAACAAAAAAAAATATACAAAAAAGCTAGTAAAAAATCTCTTGATTGAAACTTCATCAAACTTGCAGAAATAATCCTCAAGCTTTTTATAAAAAAAGCGCGTATCATTTAAACTATTAAAATAATAATTAATATATATTTTATGGTTAATCAAGTATCCGAGATTAATTTAGACGAGAAGTCTTTAAACCTGATGGGAATAAAGCAAAATAAAAAACCTATCCCTAATAGATTTTCAGACTTAGAAATTTTCTGGGAATATCTTAAAAGAGCCATTTATAAACTGATCAAAATTTTTCTCAATTTTAAGCCGCTAAAACAAAGCCAAGAAAAAAGTTATCAAAATAAAGCTAAAAGTTATCGACAATCACTAGCTCCTTTGCAGTCACAAGATCAAAAAGTTTTAGAAGACTTAAAAGAAATCGGAACATACAGCATCAATATTCAAGATTTAGGTCTTGATTCGACTCAAGCATTACTAGAAAAGTCCAAAATACTAGTAAATTTCCTTCAACAGGAGTCGAACCACAATGGACTTTTTCTCGATTTGGAACCAAGTATCTTGGCTGATTATCCAGAAATTTTTCTCTGGGGCATGGAACCCAGACTATTAGATATAATGGAGCACCACATTGGTCATCCTATATACTACCAAGGATATTCAATTCGACGCGACATTGTAAGTAAAGATGCAAATGCTAATTGCATTAGAGCTTGGCATCAAGATTCTGAAGACAAAACAGTAGTTAAGATTATTATTTATTTAAATGATGTTGGCGCTAGAGGTGGTCATTATGAATATATCCCCCAAGATTTGAGTAAACAAGTAGTTGAAAAGTTGAACTACAACTTGGGATATGTAGATGATCCGACCATGAAGAGTATTGTTCCTCAACAAGATTGGATGGGTTGTATGGGTAAGCTAGGAACGGTAATTATTTCTGATACTTCAAGTGTCTTTCACCGTGCTAAACCGCCCGAACAAGAAGATAGATTCTCTATCTCTTTCTGCTACACCACAAACAAACCAAAATTCTATTGGAACTTCAAAAAGATATTCCCAAAAAATTTAGCTGAAATCAAAAGTCAATTAACCGATCAACAGCAAAAAGCTTTAATCAATAAGAACAGATTATTTGGACTTAAATTTTGGCTTCTAGGGAAATATTCTTAATCAAATTTACAATCTGGATGGTAGCAACTCACTAAACCTAAATGTTGTAGAGAATAATATTTATCTCTTCATTAGTGTTTGATCTGTCTTCTCACGGACAGGATGTAGCCGAATAAATCTTTACCGAGTAAGGGTTGTGGTTGTTGTCAAACTTATCTAGAGGTCAAGGTAGTCAACCTCTTTAAAAACCTAGGAATAATAAGACTAATGATTAATCAATAATTCTTGGTAGTGAACCTGTTCCCAAGAGCGAAATTTTTAAAATTAGACTTTGACTCAGAGCAGCCGAAACTAGATTTAAACTCTCCGAATATCCCAGATAGATTGACTCAAACTTCATTGTTATTAGGTTTATTGAAACAGAAGAATCTTATCTAACCCTTCTAGAACCCATGTGAGATATCTGCTTAGACTATTTAGCTTTTGAGAATTCTGACACACAACGTAATTTAAAATATTAGGCTAAAACCTTGTTCTACCGTTCAACTAATTGAAGCAAGAAACTCTGAAACAGTTAATTTTTCGCTAAAAAAGATGTCAAATCGGTTCTCTAAAAGAATTTAAAGTTTGAATTTCAATTATTTTTCTACAAAAAAATCCTCTGAAAAAATTCTTGATCAGAGGAAAATATTTTCTTTAAAGACAGTAGTTATTAAGAACTTAAAATTACTATTTTTATAAATTTTTGGTATTTACAAAATGTGCCTTGGTTTAAGCAAACCACTCTTCTACAGCTTCTGCTTTGGTATTAGTATTACGCTCAGGCGTTTGTCTTTCAAAATTCATGTGAACAGAACGTTGTTGCTCTCCGTCTGCTGCCACTGCAACAATTGGATAATCAATCACGCCATCTTGGAATGACATTTGGAAACGGAAAGTCCCATCGGGATTCAGCTTGATTGGCTGTCCGCCGATAGTCACGTTAGCATCTGGTTCGGTTGCACCATAAACGATCAACTCAGCATCAGCAACTAGCCAAAACTTACGAGGTTTAGCTGGAGGAGCAGAAGCAAAGCCTACGCCTGACATATTTACACCAGAGGAAGTTGGCATAGCCCACATTCCAACACCAGAAGGGAAAACATACGAACTAAGGGTTTGTTCTGGAGATTGGTGCATAGAGCCAAATAAGGATCCAGCCATTCTCATAGATTCCTGAGATTCGGAAAGTCCGAAGATATTCTCGTAAATCTCGTTGTTATATTGATTGCTGACAAGCTCTTGCTTTTTGCGAGGAGGAACTAATTCAAATACTGTGTTGCCACGAAGTTCTTGATTCCAATCAACGGTAACAAAGTTGTCCTCGATCCAGTCAGAAGGATAAACGGGAGGAATGCGAATAGAGTTAGAGCGAGCCAAAATTAGCCAACGACCGTCATTACAACGATAACCAATATCGACTACATAGTTGCGATCGCTAACTGGAACTGGCAAGTACCACTCCCGTGCCATTTCATCGCAAAGATACTCCTGAACACTATGAGGAGATTCGGAGTTGATATCGATATCAGTGGTGTCGTAAATTCTCAGAGCAAGTTGCTGACCGCCTTGACGACGCAACTCTTCTTTACTCTCGTTAGTAACATCCCAGTAGCAATAAGCCCACTGTGGGTCACGAGGCATAACAACGATCCGACTTTCACCATAACCGCTAGGAAGTTCTCCTAAATCACGATCTAAATCAGAAAAAGCGTCATCAACACTTGATTCCTGACCAACTTCAAACTTTGTTGCTTCCACTTTTTGTTCCTCCTGAATAGGTAATGAACTTTGATTAAGTTCTATAGACTGTTTTACAGCAGTTTTTTTAAAGTCTTGCTTATCAAAGTTTTGTTTATCTTTGATAGCATCCTTGAGTTGCGCTTTACGCATTCGACTATATTTAGAGATTTTGAGTTCACTGGCTACTTTTCTGAGTTGCCGTAAAGTCATCTCTTCAATTGGGGGGCGTTCTTGTGCCATTGATTTACAGTCTCCGAGATTAATGGACGGTAACTAGCTGGCTGTCTTAAGAACTATCAGCGGCTAACAAAAAAACATGTACTACCGAATCTGAACGTCTCTTAACGTTGAGTTATTAACTGTGTTTTATTACTCTTTTAATCTAGAACTTTTATGTAGCTGGGATCAATACTCTGTAATTGCAAAAATTAACAGGATTAACGATTTTAAAGGAGTTGGGGGATCTCAATGTCATGAAGCCCTAACATTAAGATCCCATGAAAACCTTTTATAGTATAAATCAACTATTCTCAGCAGCCAAATGTCATGATTACATGACTCAAATAAAGTGCCAAAACTTAGAGCAATCAATAAGTTATGACCTAACTTATTGATTGCTCTAAGGCAATGAACAAGAACTTTCGATCTTCTAAAGGTGTTTACTTGCAAGGAAAGAGAAAAAATTAGATATCATGGACATGCACCACCAAACAAAATTTTGAGCCAATAAGTATTCTATGAGTTATGCTTCCTCCTCTGCTAGAGCGGAAATTAATGAATTGAGACGGTTAAAAACTTTGCTTCCCCCAGAATTGCAGAGCTGGGTTATTGTCGAGGGAAGTACCGAAGTTAATCCGATCCTCATTCGTTGTGAAGAGTTGGGAAAAGACGAGATCGAAATTCAAATCGATTTACCGAAGTGGGATAATTTAGCGATCGATCAACGCAATCTTTTGTTCTGGCACGAAGTGGCAAAAATTCAGAACGACACCATACCCAGAGAAGGTTGGGAAATGGCAGCCTTAGCCATTGGCTTGGGAGGTGCTGTTGGAGAGCTTTGGGTTCAAGATGGACTTTTGCTTTTCCTTGCTCTGACTTTGTGCGGAATTTCCGGATATCGTTTATGGCAAAAGAATAGCAATGACAAAAATATCCAAGTCGAGATTGAAGCTGATGAAAAAGCGATCGCGCTGGCTACTCGTTTTGGCTATTCTTTGCCCAATGCTTATAAAAGTCTTGGTAGTGCCTTAAAAACGCTTATTGAGCAAACCCCTAATCGTCGCAACCGTAAGCAATTTGAGGAAAGACTTCAATTTTTGAGGAAAAGTGCAGCTAAGGCAAAATCCCAGATGGATGACCAGGTAGACCCATTAAGAAGCGATACTTTTCGCCTTTAAAAGTCCATTATGTATGTAGATTTTGGCAAATTATCCGTTTTATTTTTAAGATCGGGTAAGCTTTAATCGTGAAGGTATCCTGTATTAGAAACTAATAAAAAGTTAACTTATTGGTTCTAATATTAGGTTAGAACAACTCTTGTGATGGATTTAATCGAATATCGATAGCTAATGTTTAATCAGAACCCTAAAGAAGATTTTCCCATTTTTGAGGATCAAGAAAATCTCAAAATTGAGTTACCACTAAGGCTTACAGTCTTGGAAGCAGTAGCTTTCAAATCGACTTTCGACGAGTTATTAAATCGAGATCTTGCCAAGAAGAGCATAGTCCTTGACTGTAGTAAAACCCAATTCATCGATAGTAGCGGCATTGGGGCTCTCATCAAGAACTATAAGTCGGCTCAGAGCAAGCAAATAGAGTTGTCCCTTGAGTCAGTTCAATCACCAGTAATGGCAGTGTTATCAATGACTGGGTTGAATGAGGTTCTTAACATTAGCTCGACTAGCAACAATTTTGATGACGAAAAACTTGAGCCAGAGACACATCCATCGGTACGGTCAAAAGTTAAAAGATTTATTGATATTTTAGGCGCCATAGTAGGACTGGGCATTACTGCTGCTGCCTTTATTCCTATTGCGATCGCTATCAAACTAGATAGTCCTGGCCCCATCTTTTTTAGTCAAAACCGTTGTGGTTGGCTAGGTAAAAATTTTAAAATCTGGAAGTTTCGCTCAATGTGTAGTGATGCAGAAGCTCTGAAAAAGAAAGTTGCCAACCAAGCTTCTGGAGCCTTTTTCAAAAACGATAACGATCCTCGGGTTACCAAAGTAGGTAGATTTTTACGTAAGACTAGTTTGGATGAACTTCCTCAATTTTGGAATGTCTTAATTGGAGATATGAGTCTAGTAGGAACAAGACCACCAACCCAGGAAGAAGTTGACTGTTACCAGGTCCCTGAATGGCAAAGACTCAACGTCAAGCCAGGAATGACAGGAGAATGGCAAGTCAATGGAAGATCTAAAGTTCGTAACTTTGAAGATGTTATCAACCTAGATCTTAGGTACCAAAAAAACTGGAATCTTCAGTATGACTTGATCTTAATCATAAGAACTATCAATGTTATTTTCAACAAAAACAGTGGAGCAGTTTAAAAAAGCTAAAAGTACTATTTATGGGTAAAACCTAAACAGTTTAAGTTCTTGCCTATTACCAGCAAAATAAGCTTATCAATTTCTTGTTTTACCGTAACTTTTAGCTTTAAGTTTCAGAAAATAGGCGAAACTCTATTTTTAATAACCTATATAACTAGGGTTTTCCTGGAGAGAAGTTGAGTAGGGATTAACTAAGTCCTTAGTTTTAACAGGTGAGCCAACTTGAGACTGCTTAGCCATAAATTCTCGGTAGACATTATCTACCGATTTGCCATCAGAGATAATTTTTAATTCAGGAAATTTTCGAAAACCGAAAATAGTGTTTAATTGAGAGATAGGTTGGCTATTTTTAAAGGTATTACCTGAATGGCTAAAGTAGCTATTATTAAAGATATTGGCAACAGAAATACCATGATCAGTTTTGACTTTTTCTGCTTTAGCTACAGAAGCGGACATACTCATCGTTAGGGTAATTAGCAGGATAGAACTTAATTTAGTAAACTTAATAGACATTGCTTAATTTGATTAAACTTCTGCTCGATTCTAACTGAAGAATAATCAAACGAACAGCGCCATCAAACTAATCGCAATTATGAAAAGCCCAGTTTCTGCTAATTCTTTTGTTCTTAATGCAAGTTGTGAGGAGTTAAACAATCCTTTATTAGATCTAATTATTAATTATGCTTATCGTGAAGGAGATTTTGTTTTATCTTCAGGCGCTAGTAGTTCATACTATATCAACTGCAAAGAAGTTACCTTAAGAGCAGAGGGGGCATTAATGATCGGACGCCTCATCCTAGACAAGTTACCTGATTCTACAGATGCGATCGCGGGACTTACTCTAGGTGCCGATCCAATTGTCTCCGCTGTCAGCATTGTTTCTGCCATCTACAATCAAGGTATTCCTGGGTTGATAATCCGCAAAAAAGCCAAAGGACATGGCACTCAAGCCTATATAGAAGGCCCTAAGCTAGATCCTGGAAGCAAGGTAGTAGTGCTAGAAGACGTCGTTACAACTGGAAAATCAGCATTACAAGCAGTAGCAAGGCTACAAGATGCTGGCTATAAAGTTAAACAAATTATTTCCTTAGTAGATAGAAATCAGGGAGGTCGAGAACTTTACGAAAAACAAGGTTTAGAATTTCAATCCCTTTTGACAATCGAAGAAATCCAAGAATACGTAACTTCAAGTTAGTTTACTTTTTTTGATATCTGGCTAGATAAATTTTAGATAAGGTGAAAGGGTAATTATTCAAGCATAAATTTTCAAAATGACTACTCTTGTTTCCAGAACATATAGACCAGCAAAATGGCAGTCTGTATGTATGATTGCATTGGGATTGTGGCTAAGCGCTAGCTTAGTTTTTGATTTTCTGATTATTCCTAGTTTGTTTACCTCAGGAATGATGGAAACATCAGACTTCGCTAGCTTTAGTTACATTGTTTTTGGTAATTTCAACCACCTAGAATTATTAGGTGCAGCGATTGTCTTAGGATCTAGCCTAGCGATTAACTATCGTCATAACTTATCAAGAATCAAAATTGACTCGTCGGTAGTAATATCTGTTGTGTTGATGGCGATCGCCCTAGCATATACCTATTTCTTAATTCCACAAATGAGTGCCTTGGGGATGAACCTTGACCAGTTTAGCAACCAGGCATTGATCAGCAATCAAATGATTGGCATACATCTTATTTATTGGGTACTAGAGCTAAGTAAACTAGCATTAGGAATCTTCTTACTCAACAAACTCTACAGTAACTCTTGCGAATTACAATAGCAGCTACTTCGTTTTAAGCAAATAAAAAAAAGAGTTTCAATATTGAAACTCTCCAAAAAATCTTGCAAATTTGATTGTTCGCAAAAGATAATCTTAATAACTAGCTATCAAGACTTTCCACAGTTTCCTTGCCTTCAACAGTTTCTTGTTCCGTAACAGATTCTTCTTGTTTTTTAAGTTTTTCCTGACTGCGCTTCTCTCTTTGTTTACGGTTCGCCTCAAGCACGTCATCCATAACAGCTAGAAGCTGCTTCATTTTCTCAAGATTACTATGATATGAATCCAAATCCTTTTTCATTTTTTCTTCTGGTAAATGAAAATTATTTGCCAGTTTTGCAAAAATAGGATGACTCTTGTCTTTGTCTTTAAGTAAATCGGCATCGACTTTCTCAATTAGAGAGTAGAGACCAACTGCAAATAAACGACTATATTTAAAGTTTTTATTACCAGGAATTTCTCGAATAGGAAGAGTTAAACTTTCTTCTCCCTGAGGATCTTGGAGCCAAGCAATAATTTCTTCTGTAGACTTTTGCTCAGCAACATTAAGCAAGACACCAGCCTGCTCACGATAAAAGTTAGGGTCTTGATCAACAGACTTACAAATAGCTTGAAAAATCGATTCTTTATCTTCTTCAGGTTGATAGCCCTGCATCAGGCAATCAAAAGAGTTAACAACACCTAAATAATAGATAGAGTCATTTTTAAAATCGGTATTAACAGAGAGCAAGTGCATCTCTACCATTATTTCTTCGACTACTCTTCGATAGACAGAATTAATAGGCTTAAGATGATGAGCATGAAAAGCTCGTTTAGTATCTGAATAAGTTCTTACATTAGTCACAATTTTATCTTCCGTAACAATTAATTTGGTTTTTTCTAAAAAAATCTTTAGCTATTTATAGCTTTTCTGATTACTTCAGGCGAGAGGATATTTCCAGTTGTCTTTAACTTATCTTAATCATTTTTGGCAACAAAAAGAAAGGATCGGTTATCACTCATAATCAGCAAGACAACAAATCAGCAACAGAACAATCACTTTGTCAGCACAACTAAATATGTCTATTTTCAAATCGCACATACCTCTGGAAATTCTGATAGTAGGGGGTAGCAGTGGAATAGGACTCGAGTTTGTCCATCATTTTCTGCAATATCCCAACCTAAATCATCTATATGCAACTTTTCATAGTCAAGATTCTGCAAATAAGCTAATTTCTCTAAGCCAAAAATATTCTCAAAAACTGTCTCCTATTTCCATGGATATCACGGCAGAAAAATCAATTGAAAAAGGAATCAAAGAAGTTAGCAAAAAAACAGAAACGCTCCATCTAGTTATTTATTGCGTAGGAATTCTTCACAAGGATGAGTTTCAACCAGAAAAAAGTCTCAAGCAAATTTCCGAACAGCAGTTACTTACTTACTTCCAAATTAATAGTATTGGGGCAGTACTAATTGCCAAGCATATTTTGCCGTTTTTACGTCATTCAGAGCATAGTATCTTTGCTGCAATTTCTGCAAAAGTGGGAAGCATTGAGGACAATTTTTTAGGAGGTTGGTATGGATATAGGGCATCAAAGGCTGCACTTAATATGTTGATGAAGACAACCTCTATTGAATATAGCCGTAGATCCCCAAAAACAGTTGTTGTCGCCTTGCACCCAGGAACAACTGATACCGAACTTTCTAAGCCTTTTCAGAAAAACGTACCCCAAGGTAAATTATTTTCTACTACCAAGACAGTAAACCAACTTGTTCAAATTATGAAGGATTTAAAGATTGGGGATAATGGAAAATTCTTCTCTTGGGACGGAACAACCCTACCTTGGTAAAGACAAATTACCAGAACTGAGTGTTAATTTATGGCGACGACGATTAAGTTAGCAAGCGACTAACACAAAAAACTCCTTATGCAGTAAGTTTAATATCAGATTTTTTTAGCCAGGATAAACAACTTTTTGACAAACAGGAACTAGTTGTTTAGAAGCTAAATAGTTATGGATTTGGAGAGAACTTAAATGACCAATATCTATGTGTAACTCTTGGATATGAAGATTCTCAAACATGGTTGGTGTAAAAAATCTTCTGATCAAAACAGTAATTTGAGGATTGGCAACTAGAATTAGTTTTGAACTCTGATTTACTCGGATTAAAGAGATAATTTCTCCTGTAATTCTCTGAGCAAATTTTTTTTCAAAAATGTAACCGGCAGAAGCCTGAGTTCCTTCGTCGCTAAGGCTTTTTTTAATTATCGTTGACCACAATGAAGACTGTTTATTTACAGAACAAGGAACTAGCATAGACTGCTCAACCAAATTCGGTCCCGATTCATACTCTGGCCATTCTGATTCTTCTAGAATAAAGAAACGAGCTTGGTCGTTACTAATTACAATAACGGTACACTTGTCCATAATTATAAGAATTATACTTAACAGAAGTTAGGACTTTAACAACAACTATTTTATCAGAAATAAAGTACTTAAAAATTAGTTGGCTCATCTAACTTCAAGAGAACAAATTATCATTAATTTGAGTAAAATACTAATTATTTCAAATCCTGATAATCTAGCTAGTCCGTCTGTAAAGCTAAGTTCAAAATCTTATTTAGTGAGGTTTCTTCAGCAAATCTTAGGATAGTTCAAGTTTCTTTGTCTTGTTGCTTCGTAAAGAATTAAGGATGTAGCGATCGCCGCATTTAAAGACTCCACCTGGTTAGCCAAAGGAATATGAATTTGCACATCGGCTAAAGATTGTAGTTGAGGAGATAAACCCTTGCCTTCATTACCAATCAACAACAGACTTGGCTTAGTCAAATCTAGATCCCAATATGTTTGTGCTGAGTGAGGAATGGTAGCAATGGTCTGAATACCCTGCTGTTTGGCTTGGAGAATGACTTGTTCCAAATCTGGAGTAGCTTGCATAGGCAAATTAAACCATTCCCCCACCGAAGCTCTTAGTACTTTTGGGTGTTCAAAATCAACACTGTCCTGACTAAGCCACAGAGCATCAACTTTGGTGGCAACGGAAGTTCTAATAATCGTACCTAAATTGCCAGGATCTTGAAGTCTTTCGACAATCAAACCTAAAGTCATATTTCCAAGTTTAGGCATAGAAACCGGCTGCCTTGACACAATTGCCAAAACCCCATCAGGACTTACTGTAGTTGAAATCGAATCAAGAACATCTTCACTGATTAGAGTAACTGCAATTTTGTGGTTTATTACTTTTTGCCACAATTGCTGATGACGATTTTGCCATTTCACAGTACAAAATAGATGAGAGATTCCATAGCCTGTATTAATGGCAGCAAAAACTAAATTATTTCCTTCAAGAAGAAGTAAATTATGCTTTTTTCTCTCTTTGCTTCGGTGCAATTTTCGAACTTGCTTAACAAGAGAATTTTGCTTACTAGTTATAATGATTTGATTAGTCACTGGGTATTGACGAAAAGCTATTGGAAAGGTAATACTTATTTGCTGAATGGAGGTATTTAAAAATCATTCAAATATCTAGAAATAATCATTAAAATTTAGGTAAATTTTCATTCCATAGTTCTTTATAAAGAGGAAGTCTATCTGACAAGATGGTCATGTTATTAAAATAACTATTTATTTCCTCGCCAGATACAGATAATTATTATTAGTTAGTAGGATAAATCCTGGAGGGTATTGTCATTAAATCTATAGCAAAATTAAACCAGATTTCTGATCAAGAAGCTTACCAAAAAACAGTATTAGAAATTTGGGGTGGGAATACCCTCCAAGGAGATGTTCGAATTAGCGGAGCCAAAAATTCGGCTTTGGTGCTAATGGCAGGCTCCTTGCTCTGTCCCGAAGACTGTCGTCTTCGCAATGTTCCTGATTTGGTTGATATCAATCGGATGAGCCAAATTCTGGTTTCTTTAGGAGTTAAATTAACTAAGAATGGAGATGTTGTTGATATTGATGCGAGAAACATTAATCCAACTGCGGCTCCATACGATTTGGTTTCCAGACTAAGAGCAAGTTTTTTCACAGTAGGAGCGCTACTTGCAAGATTCGGTACGGTTAGAATTCCTTTGCCTGGAGGTTGCGCAATTGGAGCAAGACCTGTAAAGCTTCATGTTCGTGGACTGCAAGCACTAGGTGCCAATGTCATTATTGAATCTGGGATTGTTCATGCGAATGTTATCGGTTCCGACCGCAGACTGAAAGGGGCAAAAATATATCTAGACTATCCAAGTGTTGGTGCAACAGAAACCATTTTGATGGCTGCCACCTTAGCCGATGGAGAAACGATTATTGAAAATGCTGCCCAAGAACCAGAAATAGTCGATTTAGCCAATTTCTGCATTGCCATGGGCGCAAAGATTTATGGTGCAGGCACTAATAAAATCACAATTGTCGGAGTCGAAAAATTACATTCTGTTGACTATAGCGTCATTCCAGATCGCATCGAAGCTGGAACCTTTATGGTGGCGGGTGCAATTACTAACTCAGAAATTACTCTCTCTTCGGTCATAGCTGAACACTTAGTTCCTGTTATTGCCAAGCTAGAGGAAGTGGGTTGTAAAATTGTTAATGAGGGAGAAAATCGTCTACGCGTCATCCCTGGTAAATTAAAAGCAACAGATATTGAAACTCTTCCCTATCCTGGTTTCCCCACAGATATGCAAGCTCAATTTATGGCTTTGTTATCGGTGAGTGAGGGAAATAGCATTGTTAGTGAAACAGTTTTTGAAAACCGCCTCCAGCATGTAGCCGAATTGCAAAGAATGGGAGCGAGTATTCGGATTAAAGGAAATCATGCCCTCATTCAAGGCATGCCTTTTCTGTCTGGAGCACCGGTAATTGCTACTGACTTGAGAGCTTCTGCTGCTTTGGTAATAGCCGGATTGGCAGCTCAAGGAAAAACAGTTGTTAGTGGTCTTCATCATTTAGACAGAGGCTACGAAAATATTGAGAGTAAACTCAGAAAGCTAGGGGCAAAAATAGAGCGAAAAACAGAAAATAGTTAACCGAATTTATTCTCTTAACTATTCAGTTAGCGAAAATTTCCTCAACTAGATTTAGTAATTATTTTTGAAATCTAAGGGTTTGGCTTTGCCAAGCCCTTAACATTTAGAATGGGTTGCAAACAACAAACAATTTTTGACAAATTAATTTAGCATAATGGGCTTTGGCGAAGAACTTTCCTTATTAATTAGGGCTTGCTATCCTCTTATTTTTATTACCTCCACCGAAGAAGAGCGATTGGAGGAGACCATCAAATCAGTTACTAAAAACCTCAATAATCGCAACACTTATATTTGGGATTTTGTTGATGGCTATGGTGACAATCCCAATAATCAGGGTTTTGGCAAGCGGAACCCCTTACAAGCATTAGAATTTATCGCCAAACTTCCCGCTTCGAATCCAGGAGTTTTCGTACTACGTGATTTTCAGCGTTTTTTTGAAGATATTTCTATTTCGAGACAAATCCGCAATTTAGCTCGTAGTCTCAAGTCTCAATCAAAAAATATTATCGTTATTGCACCTGAAGTCAAAATTCCCGAAGAGCTGAGGGAAGTTTTTACAATTTTGGATTTTCCTTTACCAAATAAAGAAGAAATCAAGCAAGAAATTAGTCAATTAGCTGCTGCGACTGCTCAAGTTCTTGATAACAAACTGATCAATGATTTAGTTTTATCAGCGCAGGGTTTATCAATGATGAGAATCCGTCGAGTTCTCACTAGAGCGATCGCCTCAAACGGGCAATTACTTCCTGAAGACGTCGAGTTAATGTTGGATGAAAAAAGACAATCAATTCGCCAAACTCAAATTCTCGATTTTTATCCTGTTAAAGAAACAATCTCTGATATCGGCGGTTTAGACAATCTCAAAGATTGGCTGCTAAGAAGAGGTGGAGCTTTTAGCGAAAAAGCGAGAGCCTATGGCTTACCGAACCCCAAGGGTTTAATGATGGTAGGAATTCAAGGCACGGGAAAGTCTTTGACGGCTAAGGCGATCGCTCATAATTGGCACCTACCCTTATTACGACTGGATGTCGGTCGACTGTTCGCAGGTTTAGTTGGCGAATCGGAGTCTCGTACTAGACAGATGATTAATCTCGCCGAAGCGCTTTCTCCTTGTGTACTCTGGATCGATGAAATTGATAAAGCTTTCGCTGGCTCGGGCGCACAGGGCGATGGGGGTACAACAGCCAGAGTTTTTGGGACTTTTATAACTTGGCTAGCCGAAAAAAAATCTTCGGTTTTTGTCGTGGCTACTGCTAACAATATTCAAGCCTTACCACCTGAAATGCTAAGAAAAGGGAGATTTGACGAAATCTTTTTTGTCGGACTACCATCTCAGGATGAAAGAGCAGCTATTTTTAATGTCCATTTAAATAAATTACGTCCCCACAATTTAAGGAACTATGACATCTCTAGACTTGCCTATGAAACTCCAGATTTTTCGGGAGCAGAAATTGAGCAAACTTTAGTTGAAGCAATGCATATTGGTTTTAGCCAAAATCGTGATTTTACCAATGATGACATCCTGGAATCAGCAAGCCAAATCATTCCGCTAGCCAAAACAGCCCAAGAACAAATACAATTCTTACAAGATTGGGCAGCGGCTGGCAAAGCTCGGCTGGCATCAAGAAATTTAGGATCAAGAAGTAATGATTTGAACTAAAAGTAATACCTCAAACTACGGGGAAAGATGCGTCTAACGTAGAATTTAGATTAGGGTTTTGAATTTGCAAGCTACAAAGTTCACATGAATAAGCAAAATTGGTTGAATACTGTTTCCCATATTTCTCAGTTCGTTTTGGGGTTTCTGCTTGGAGTTGCCCTGATTGGCGGCAGTGCGATTGGCGCTGCCTATTATTATTTCCGTAAAGTCTCATCGAGCGTTCCCCAAAAACCGATCTATCAAGAAGAAACTACTGTCGGTTCTGAAGATAATATTCCGCCAGAAAATAGCTCTAATTCTGATCGGACGAATAACTCAGTCGCCAAAACGGAAACAACGGCAAACACCGCATCAAAAAATCAACCTCTAATTAACAAATCTCAGAAAAAGAAAAAAGAGGTCGAGATTGAAGAGCTACCACCAAATGCTTATTATGCTGTTGTGACCTGGCCTCAAGGTTTGAGCTTAAGATCGGACGCAAATATCAATGCAGCTAGGATTGGGGGAGTTGCTTACAATGCCAAAATTATTATTTTGGGAACTAGTGCTGACAAAAAATGGCAGCAAGTCAAAATTCCTTGGAGTAAGCAACAAGGATGGGTTAAGAATGGCAACACCAAAAGAGCTTCCTATTAAGGATGGGAGAGGAAGAACATATTTTAACTATTCGTTTTCACATATTGAATGACTGGCTAATAGCTGAAATCTATATATTTTTCACCCTACTTTATTCCTCGGTATATCAAGGAGTAAACTAAAGCATTGAAAATGAAGATTGTTAGATAATACGATGATGAATAATATCTCCATCAGCGATCGCTTTAAAGGTAATGTCCCACAGCTAGACATGCCGCCGCGCATCTTATTGGGACCTGGACCTGCCAATGTCGATCCTCGGATTTTAGCGGCGATGAGCGTTCCGCCTGTTGGTCACCTTGATCCTACTTTTCTCAAGGTGATGGATGAAATTCAGGATTTATTACGCTACACTTGGCAAACCGAAAATGAGATGACCATTGCAGTCGCAGGAACGGGAACGGCGGCAATGGAAGCTACAATCGCCAACTCGGTCGAGCCTGGAGACAAGGTTTTAATCGGGGTCAAAGGATATTTTGGTAATCGACTAGTAGATATGGCTGGTCGCTATGGAGCAGAAGTCTCAACTATTACCAAGACTTGGGGAGAAGCTTTTACTCTGGAGGAAATCAAAACAGCAATCGAAACCCATCAGCCCAAAATTCTCGCTTTAGTCCATGCGGAAACTTCTACTGGTGTTCGGCAACCTTTAGAAGGGGTTGCAGAGCTTTGTCAGCAGCATGGTTGTTTATTGCTTGTCGACACAGTTACTAGCATGGGTGGCGTTCCCCTGCATATTGACGCTTGGGGGATTGATCTTGCTTATAGTTGTAGCCAGAAAGGACTAGGTAGCCCTCCAGGGGCATCTCCTTTTACCATGAGTCCTAGAGCAGTAGATAAGCTTAAAAATCGCCCTAAATCCGTGCCTAACTGGTATTTAGATATGGCTTTACTAGCTAAGTACTGGGGTTCAGAACGGGTTTACCACCACACTGCGCCAATCAATATGAATTATGCCCTTAGAGAAGCATTGAGACTGGTTGCAGAGGAAGGTTTGCAAGAGCGTTGGCAGAGACATCAACAGAACGCTGAGTTGTTCTGGGATGGTTTGGCAGAACTAAATCTTGAGTGTCACGTTGCTAAAGAAATTCGTCTACCAACCTTAACTACTGTCAAAATTCCTGAAGGTGTAGATGGCAAAGCCATTTCTACAAAACTTTTAAATGAATACAATATTGAGATTGCTGGTGGTCTAGGAGAACTTGGGGGCAAAGTTTGGCGTGTTGGTCTAATGGGTTATAACAGTCGCCCAGAAAATGTCATTTTGCTGTTAAGTGCCTTTAAGAAAGTGCTTGGCAAATAGTATTGGTGAAGGATTTTCTTGATTAGAGTAATCTGATCTCTTCTAATTCCTGATTTTGACTGAGTAAGAGTTCGGTCAAATTTCGGCGATAAGAAGAGTAAGCGACGATTTATTTTGAGTAAAAAATGGCTGGGAATTGGATTGCTGTTCGCATGATTCTTCGCCTTGAACTTAAAATATCGTCGCTTTGTGTCAGCATGCCTGCTGGTTGAACGTAGCGATCAAACCGATTGTTGAAAATTTTTAATCGTGAAAAGTAGAAACTAAAAAACAATCATTAGAGACGATCAAAATCTTCTAACAAAGAGTCAACATAATTAAGATAGGTTTGATCAGAGATCGCATCAGCCTCTAGTCTTCTATTTGCGATCGCTGCTTCGACTAAAGTTTCTGCGGTAATTTGATTGCTACGGACTTTGGTGAGAAAGACTGCATTTGAGGGAATGCCTTGATTTTTGAAACGACCTTGATAGGCACTAGTTATTAAGGCGAAGGGAGTAATTTCGTTGATGCTAGCAGCACTTGTATTTGTGGTTGCGACTTCGTTGGCAAATGCTGGAGCAGCTAAGCTTGAAAGCGCAAGAGCAGATAATGTGGAAACTACTAAACTTCTCATGATTTTCTCCTAATTTACCTATTAATTAATGCGATTAATGTGTCTGTTGATTAACGCGATTAATTTGTTTGATTACTTATTAGGATGAACCATGCACCTGAGAGCTAGATAATCGCGGCTTAAGATTATCCTCAATTCAATTTCATTGAGAATTAAGTATCGACCGATACAATTTTGAACATACTTGTTTTTTGCAAAAAGTTAATCCCAGTTATATTGTGATCACCACGCTGAAAATATTTCGGCAATTTAAAGGTCAGAAATTTAGTAGATAGTTTTCTGCTTACTAAGAAAGTTGAAAGTAAACAAAGCAACCAATTCCCGTGTAAATAATCAGGGGAAAATGAGATAACAGTCCAAACTTTGAGGATTGGCGTAAGACTGCTCCGGCAAAAGCCAGTAGAGCACCCACCCCAGTACCAAAAAGACCAAAAAAGATACCAAGAAAAATACCGAAGCCATGAACATCGGTATCCCGATTGAGGATAGATTGCAGCATCAGCAGGCAACAGCAAGTGACGAGCAACAAGCCTGAGATTATTTCTACTGTGCTTATCGCTATTCGATATTGGCGATTCATTACTTGTGATCAATTAAGAAATCAGACTATCTTAGCTTCTATTTTTCAAGAACTAAAATCTTAAATTCCTGCCGAATCTCACCTAAGGGTATATCTAGATAGCTTTCCCAATTTTGCCAAGACCATTTTTTGCTCATTTTTTGCGATCGCCAAATTAGTTTAGGTAGCAAGGGAATAGTTAGGGCGATCGCCTTGATGCTTTCTCCGAGTTTGAGCGACCCGAAAAGTTGTTTTGATTCCTCGCTGGGCAGAAAGTCGAAAATATAGTTTTTCTTGTTGATATCAACTCCGAGGAATGTCCACATATCTTGGAGAAACTCATCAGCTAAAGTGGTTGTTGTTCCAAAGACAACATGGGTAACATCATGATTACGAATATAAGCTCCGATTTCTGCGGTTGAAGCTTCATCTGTATTAATTAGGTTGGGATTGCTGGAGTAATATTCCGCTAGTCCCTGGCGCAGTGTTAGGGGTGAATTTTGTTCTTGGTAACGAAGTGATTTGAATTCTGAAGTTGAAGTAAGGGTGCTGGAAAGAGTAGTGTCCATGTTTAATCCCGCCTGTCGAGAAGTAGACGAACTTACTCAGATTTTAGCAATAAGTTTTTTGGTTGCGATTAGGGTAAATACGAACTTGATCAATAGCTTTTCGTCGTTTATCTTTACTGATCCACACCCAATATCAAAATCATCTCCTGTAAAAAAGCTACTACCAAAGGATGCTCGGCTAAAAACCGACAATAACTTCACTCATCAAAACAGCGAAACCAAACATCATCAAATGCTGAGGAAACATAACCTTCAAAGGCTTCTTCGCAATCTTCTGGGTCAAAATAACTCCACTAATCACCCCAAATATCAAAGTCAGCCCCTGTAAAAAAGCCACCACCGCGGGATGTGCCACCAACACAGGTAAGCCAGGATCGCTCAAACCAAAAGTAGCTAGCGTAACAGGTAAAATTCTGCCTCCCTCAGTGAGACCCAACCGTAGATAATGTGCCAAATTACCCGCCAAGACTAAAGGTAAGTAACCATAAGCCAGCTCAATAAAAGACTTGCACTTGAGCTGATGCAACTTAGCGAGAAACTTCACAACTTGATGGGCGAGCAGGGGTAAGAAGACGGGCAGAAAAAGAACGGCGATCGCAAGGTAACTATGTACCGAAAACACCTCTAAATCCCAACCCAGACTAAACCGAGTAGCGATCGCTGGCAAGCGATGTAAAAAGACTACATTAAGCAACAAAAACAACAAAGCCACCTCATAAGCGCGAGGTGTGTGGCTCGTCCACAGCTCAATTCCTGGTGGGCGGATGTTTAACTCTACCGAGCGATGGGGGCAAGCCTTGAGACAAGTCATACACAAAACACAGTCCCTGTTTTCTGCTAATTGGGCAGGATGAGAATAGATCGGACAGCCCATTGTTTCTTGCCCTTCTCCCTTGGCAACGCCACCCTTATAACATTGATAGGTAGTGCATTCTGCCGAACAAGTTCCTTGCTGCGCTCGTAACTCGGTAATAGCCAGCTTGGCAAACATCCCATTCATCCCGCCGATTGGGCAGAGATAGCGACACCAAAAACGACGCTCAAAAATAGCCGAGCAGATCATTGCGCCTGCGGTAATCAGCAGCAACAACCAAGCCGAAAGATAAGCCGTATTCTCCAAATCCCACAACTCTTCCCAGAGCAAAATTAGGGCAAACAAGCCAAATAAAAACCAACCTCCATATTTGTCGGCAGTTTGTTTCGGCCATTGTTTAAGTTGCCTGGGGAATAACCAGAGAGAAAGCTTTTGGGTGATTTCTCCGTAAATCATAAACGGACAAAAAGCACACCAAATCCGACCAACAAAGGGAAAAGCAATTAAAATTAGTGGCCACCACCAAGCCCAAAAAAAGTTAAGAGCAAAATTCTCTTGCCGATTTTGAGGAGCTAGAAATAAGATCGCAACGATCGCCGCAAACACTGGCACGGTAAACCAATAATTCACCCTATCGGGGTACCAATCACTTTTTAGGAAATTCCTGAGTTGAGGATAACGATTGAAGAGATTAAAGCGATATTTTTTCTTTTTAGTTTGAGATTGCCAAACGATTTCCTCGGTGATTTCGCCACAGCACTGCAACTGGGTTAGCGCTCTTTCAACAGTGCCTTCTAATTCACGCAGGTTATTCGGGAAGTCATAGGCTTGCAAATCACGTAAAGCAACTGGAGTGATCCGAGGTTTATTGATGCATTTTTCCCGACTAATCAGGTTGATATAGTATTTAATTTGCTCATCAAGATCTGCTTTGCGAACTCTTAGAGGTGGGACTTTGATAATGGTGGGAACGATCGCATCAATTTCCGCAACTTTTTGCTCAGAAATAATGACAATTCGCACCGCAGCCGTTTTTAGTTCGGCAAAAGGTTCGTCTTTTTTGTTAACTGGTCGATATTGTTGAGTTTTAATTAAGCCAGAGATCGCTTCTAATAAACCAGGGGGCAAGAGATGAATGTTATTGAAAATAATCGTGCCTCGACCTAATGCCTCAATAATTCCTAACTTGCCCTCAACTCTGCCAAACAAATCGGCTCCACTTACTTGGAGTTTGGCACAATCAACTTTAGCAACCAGTTCACGACGATTATCAGAACCAAAATGGATTAAAGCAGCGAGAGTATCTTTTTCTAAACCTGGCTCACCAAAAATAAGCACAGGTTCGCGATTGGCTGACGCTTCTTTAATTTGCGATCGCAATCTTTGAGCATAACGAGAACGACCGATTACCCCTCGCTTTGCCTTAGTCACTGAATAAGGACGTAAGATTACTTGTTTTTCTTGTTCAAATTCTAGTTGGGCAGTTAGGTCTTGGACTTGTTGGGCTAGTTGTTGCGAAAAGGTTTGGCTAATTTGGGGGTATTTTTGGAGTAGTTGTTGCCATTTTGCTGAGTCAAGATACAAAAAATGAGACTCTTCTAAAGTGGTAATACTATATTGCGCCTGGGAGTTGAGCAGTAGAGCATAGAGATTAAGAGTTGAACCCACGAGCAAGCTTAGTTCTTGCTTATTTTGTTTGCTCTTACTTTCGATTTTGCCCTTAGTGAGAATATATAAACCTCTAGGCGCGCTATTTTCGGTAATGAGAGATTCTTGCGGG
>CALKUU010000330.1 GCA_937996665.1 uncultured Xenococcaceae cyanobacterium
AAAGTTAAGACTGGTAGCATCAAGCAGCAGGCAAGAACTCGTGGTAAAACCAGATAATCAATTGGATCGGTTTTGAGAATGTAGAGAGCATCGATTTGTTCGGTCACTCTCATGGTGCCAATTTCTGCGGCAAATGCGGAGCCAACCCGACCTGCAATGACAACAGCAGTAAGAACTGGTGCTAATTCTCTAGTTAAGGCTAAAGCTAATACTCCTCCTACTGCCTGTATCGCTCCAAAATCAATAAATTCACGGGCAACTTGAATTGTAAAAACCATGCCGACAAAAGCAGCAGTGACTAGGGCAATCCACAATGAATCTGGCCCGACTGCTGCCATCTGTTCGAGGGTGTTACGGCGATTTATCTTAGCTCTCAAAAGATGAACAATGGTTTGTCCTCCCAAGAAGATTGCGGCGATTAAGCGTTGCAACCAAGTTTTAAGTCCACTATTCAAGATATTTTGGTTGGTGATAGATTGCGAACATTCTACTACAGCAAGATTTTTGAAACCATAGGACTTTATTGAAATATATGTTTAGCTGATTAATTATGGTTGACTTATCTTTCTAATCATTTTGTGAATCAATTCGAAAAGTCAATCTATTGTTCTTTGCTTAGGGATTGGGTCAAAATCTGCAAAGTGTTGATAATTCTTGGAGTGACTTTATTTCAGTGATTCTCTTTCTTGCTTTTGGTGACTAAGATGTAGTGAATAAGGTTTTTCTTCAATTGATCGCAGTATCTTGAAATTTAGGTTAGTTGGGAAATTCTCCTGCTTGCTTTCTGTTTGGGTGTGTAAATAATGGCGGAAAAAAATAAGTGACAAGATATTTTGATATTTACGGCTAATGCGAGATTGATTTTTCTGAGTTTGGGATCTTTCTTTAGCGAGAATAGCGGTTGAGTGAGGTAGGTTTTCGGAAAGTACTAAATAGCGATCGCTACTACCAAGAGCTTCATACACAGGTAATTGTTCTTTAATCAGTGAGGTTAAAAAGTCTTTGTCTACAACTTGCCAAAGCATGGGGGTGGTAATTTCGGCAAGTTGTGATTGCTTAAATAAACTTTTGCCAAAGGGGACAAAGAGAAAAGCTGCTTTAATCCTTTGATCTTTGAGCTTTACCCGACTAGCTAATCTTTGACTATTTTCTAATTCCAAAGCTCGACATTGATACAGAATAGAAATATTAGTTAAATCGAGTTTGTTCTGACAATCTTCTCTAAGTTGTTGAAAATCAATTGTGGCTCCAGTTAAAGATAAAGCAGTAGTTCCGCCAATAGAATAACCAAATATTCCTACTTGGTTGAGGTTGAGTTGATTGCCAAATTGCTGTTGATTGACCTGGGATAAACTGTCTAAAACAAAAGAAACATCTAATGGTCTATCTATATAATCTGAGGCTTCAAAATTTTCTTGATGTAAGCCTTTGATAAATTCTTGCTGACGCTGATGATTACTGCCTGGATGATCAATGATAGCAATAGCAAAACCATAGGAAGCAAGATAATTTGCTAGCTCTGCGAAGCGCTCAGGTCTAGCTCCCAAACCGTTAGAAACAACAATTACAGGAATTGAAGAGTTATTTCCATTTGTCTGAGGTGTAAACAGATTGGTGACTAGTGAGCGATCGCGTTTTTGATCTTCGAATTGAAGTATTTGTTTTGTTACTGCAAACGAACCTAAGTTTGTTAAATTGCGAATATTTGGATCAGGCTGGGAATTTAACTGCTGATGATTTTTTGCTTTGAGCGTATCAACGAATTTTTTTGTTTCTGCTTCGGAGCGAGAAATTTGCTTGGTTAGACCGAGAATTTCCGTTAGATTTAACTTGATATTGATCGGAAAGTGTTTAGCTAAATTAATAAAATTGAAATCATCTGGGGCAACTGCTGTGTTAATTATTGAAGCCCTTAAAGCATAAAATCCATTTAAGTTTTCCGGGATTTGGACGATATCTCCTAAGCGTTTGAGAACTTTTTTCCCTACTGAAGTTTTCGTAAATCGGTAAGCCAACACTGGGTCGATTTCATAGCTTTTTTTCAAAAAAACTCTAAGTTTAGTCTGTTGTTCTGGGGTGATTCTTTTGAGATAAAAATTGAGGCGATCGCTTACTATTCCATCTTCAACAAACAATTCTAAATCGGCAATTTCTAGATGAAATCCGAGCAAACCATAGTTAAACTTAAATCGTTCAGCCGCAACCAGAGATGATGGCAAGAAGAAGGTACTTCCTAAAGCAATCATGGCATTAATAAACAGCAATTTATAAAATCTCATTTGATACTAATAAAAGATTTAACTACATCCAAAAAGCAATGTAGAAATACTGAAATGAAGTATTGAAAGAAATAAACAATCTTGATGGCAACTTTTGGACGATTAGATGAGCAAGTACGTTTTTATGAAGCCAATTTTATAGCTTCATAGATGTTTCATTTGTTTAGTGATAAAGCTACAAAAAGTACATAAGTATACGAAATATTCATCTAAACTCAAGCAAATTTAACGTAAAATTATGATTGGTGTTTAAATAACTTAAGATCTGTAGATAAAAATCATTAGGATTAGAGCACAATAAATTTAATCTAGTTTTAGGATCCTGAAATCAGTGGACTTACTTAAAAAACTGATCACAATTTAAATCAACCTCAAAATCGACAGAGTTCTAAATTCATTAGCGTTACTTATGCTTCAGGACAATAAATCAATCAGACATTACCAAAAACTAACAGATTCTATGGTGGATCTATCTCGTAGAGGTTACCGATTTGAAGAGATTAGAATGTTTATGGATGGTTATTTATCCTGTTTACGGCAGACAGAATTAATAGAAGCGTATCATGTTCATCGCTTAGAAGAAGAGGCTTTTCGCTTCTTGCGCGATCCCTCCAATTTTCAATCAACTCAAACCCAGCTAGAAACTGATTACTACTAGATCGAATTCTCTCTTTTGCCTCAAAGCAGTCTGATTAAATTAAAGTAGATAGACTAAAGGCAATTAAAACAAGCTATGAACTTCGTTGATAGAGATGCTAAATAGGATAGTAAGTAATGTCATAATGCTTTTAATGTTATTTAATGACTGCAAAGGAGTAGTAGATTAAAATTGTTTATTCTTAGTGGATACGAATACTTCCTTGGTTTTCTGATTATTTGTAGTGCTGTACCAGTACTGGCATTGACTGCATCAAAGATTTTGCGACCTCGGACAGGGGGGCCAGAACGACTGACTACTTATGAGTCGGGGATGGAACCAGTTGGGGGTGCCTGGATTCAATTCAACATTCGTTATTATATGTTTGCTTTAGTCTTCGTTGTTTTTGACGTTGAAACAGTCTTTCTTTACCCTTGGGCAGTAGCTTTTAACCGATTGGGTTTATTAGCTTTTATCGAAGCCTTAATTTTTATTGCCATTCTCGTAATCGCTTTAGTTTATGCTTGGAGGAAAGGTGCTTTAGAGTGGTCTTAGAATCTAAAAGTAACCATTTTCGACAGTGATTGTATCAATAACAAACATTTATTTTTTAATTGTTAGCCAATAAAGTTAATGACTTCCAATATTTTTGAACAACAACAAAAAGCAAAGATTCTCAATCCTGGCGACGCTAATAGGGTGACTCAGGATTTATCCGAAAACGTTATTCTCACGACAGTTGACGATCTTTATAACTGGGCAAAGTTGTCTAGCTTATGGCCAATGCTCTATGGCACAGCCTGTTGCTTTATCGAGTTTGCAGCCCTCATTGGTTCTCGTTTTGATTTTGACCGTTTTGGCTTAGTTCCTCGCTCTAGTCCTCGTCAGGCTGATTTGATTATTACGGCGGGAACTGTGACTATGAAAATGGCACCTGCCCTAGTTCGTCTATACGAAGAGATGCCTGATCCTAAGTATGTGATTGCTATGGGAGCTTGTACGATAACTGGCGGTATGTTTAGTGTTGATTCTCCTAGTACTGTTCGGGGTGTCGATAAATTAATTCCAGTAGATGTCTATATTCCCGGTTGTCCACCACGTCCAGAAGCTATTTTTGATGCTATTATCAAACTTCGTAAAAAAATAGCCAATGAGGCTTTGCAAGAGAGAGCCGAACTACTGGAGCAAACTCACCGTTATTACAGTACTACTCATAACATGAAAGTAGTTGAGCCTATTTTGGATGGTAAGTATTTACAGTCTGAAACTCGTAATTATCCTCCTAAAGAGCTAGGTGTTGCTTTGGGAATGACTATGCCAGAGTCATTAGCAGAAGAATCTCAAAAAGAAGAGGTCTAGAAAGTGGCTGAAGAAATGAATCAAGATAAAAATAAGTCAATTAAGAACAATTCTGAGATCGAAGAACAAGCTACTGAAATTGTTGCGGCAGGAAAGGTATCTAGTTGGCTTACTGAAAATGGGTTTAAAAATGAAGCTCTTGAGGCTGACACTAGTGGAGTTGAAATTGTCAAAGTTGAAGCCGATGTTTTAATTCCGATCGCTACTGCTTTATTTGCTTACGGTTTTAACTATCTTCAGTGTCAAGGTGCTTATGATCAGGGTGCAGGT
>CALKUU010000331.1 GCA_937996665.1 uncultured Xenococcaceae cyanobacterium
AACCTTAGGAGCAGAAAAGTTTTTAGCAGTAGGTAAAGGGTTTACCATCCCAGTTTCCTTTTTTATTCGACCCGAACTAGACTATGTTGCCCTAGGTCATGTTCACAAACATCAAAACCTCAATAAAGCCAATAATCCGCCCATTGTTTATCCAGGCAGTATTGATCGAGTTGATTTCTCAGAAGAGAAAGAAGACAAAGGATATATCATGATCGATCTACAACCAGATCATCAAGTTGAGTGGGAATTTTGTCCCTTACCAGTTCGAAGCTTTTGTACAATCAAAGTTGATTTAACCGAACAAGAAGAACCACAAAAGAAACTTTTGGCAACAATCAAAAAAAGTAAAATCAAGGATGCTGTAGTCAGGGTAATTTATAAACTCCGATCAGAACAATTAGACCTCATCAGCACCTTAGCACTAGATAAAGCTCTCAAAAATGCTCATAGTTTTACAATTCGTCCTGAGTTAGTTAGCCAGTTAGCTCGTCCTCGCTTACCTGAGTTAGGAGTAGGCAATACACTCGATCCATTAGCTGCATTACAAGCCTATTTAAACAATCGCGAGGATTTACAAAATTTTGCTGAGGAAATGTTAGAAGTTGCTCAAGAGTTAATCGAGAGTGAAACAAAATAAACTTAAAATTATGGAAATTAGCCTCTAGAAATTTTTTGCTTGTCGACAACTAGGCAATCATTAATAACAAATTTATCAACATAGTGGCGATCGCCTCTAAAGCCCAATTATCAAAATTTGCTCCTTAATCTTTTAAGAATTTATTTGCTATCATCAGCATTACACTTACAGAATATATATTTTCCGGGATATAAATTTTCAGGACTCGAAGTATTTTTTTAGTAGTTAGCAGATAACAGAATAAACTATGGCGGTTCAATTACAGCAGGCTCTAACAGTAGGCAAATATTTAGTTACTCAAAAACTACTAGGACGTAAAAAATTCCCTCTAGTCTTGATGCTAGAACCTCTCTTTCGCTGCAATTTAGCCTGTTCTGGTTGCGGTAAAATTCAACATCCCACCGAAATCCTTAAACAAAATCTATCTCCTGAGGCTTGTTTTGCTGCGGTCGAAGAGTGCGGCGCACCAGTAGTTTCTATTCCTGGGGGAGAGCCTTTACTACACCCCCAAATCGATCAAATAGTTCAAGGATTAGTAGACCGCAAAAAATTTGTTTACCTTTGTACTAATGGTTTACTACTCGAAAAAAGCCTAAGCAAATTTACACCCTCTCCATATCTCACTTTTAGTATTCATTTAGATGGCTTAAAAGAACAGCATGATAAATGTGTTGACCGTGATGGTGTGTTTGAAAAAGCGATCGCCGCAATTAAAGCAGCTAAACAAAAAGGTTTTCGCGTAACTACCAACACAACAGTTTTTGCCGATGCTAATCCTCAACAAGTACAAGAATTTTTAAATTTCTTGAGCGATCTCAACCTTGATGGCATGATGATTTCTCCTGGATATAGCTACGAGTGGGCGCCAAACCAAGAGGAATTTTTACAGAGAGAACAAACCAAAGCTTTGTTTAGAGAAATCCTTTCTCCCTGGAAATCAGGTAAGAAAAAATGGAATTTCAACCATAACCCTTTGTTTTTAGAGTTCCTAATGGGAGAAACAGATTATGAATGTACTCCTTGGGGCAGTCCCAGTTATAGTGTTTTGGGCTGGCAAAAACCTTGCTATCTCTTAAATGAAGGCTATTATCAAACCTACCAAGAACTAATCGATAAAACCGATTGGCATAACTACGGGAAAGCAAGCGGAAATCCTAAATGTGCTGACTGTATGGTGCATTGTGGCTACGAGCCGACCGCAGCAACTGCCGCTATGGAACCCAATAATATGGGGAAAGCTTTGAGCAGTTTATTTGGCTAAACTAGATAATTAAAAAATAATTAACCAAATGTTACGAAATGCAAAGTATAATGATTTGGTTAAGTAAAAGTTATCGAGATTTTTTAAATGCGGGTTGCGATCGCCGGAGCAGGTTTAGCAGGTTTAGCTTGTGCGAAATATCTAGTAGATGCAGGACATACTCCCATTGTCCTTGAGCGTCGTGATGTCCTAGGTGGTTTAGTAGCGGCCTGGAAAGATGAAGACGGAGACTGGTATGAAACTGGTCTCCACGTTTTTTTTGGAGCATATCCGAACATGCTCCAATTATTTAAAGAGCTAGATATAGAAGATAGGTTGCAGTGGAAAGAACACACCTTAATCTTCAATCAGCCAGAAAAACCAGGAACCTTATCTCGCTTCGACGTCCCAGACATTCCCGCACCTTTTAATGTCATTGCCTCAATTCTCAAAAACAATGACATGTTGACTTGGGAACAAAAAATTAAGTTTGCCTTAGGTCTCACTCCAGCAATGTTGAGAGGTCAACAATATGTCGAAGACATGGACAAGTACTCTCTGTTGGAATGGTTACGCAAGCAAGGCATAGACGATCGCGTCAATAGTGACATTTTTATTGCTGCTTCTAAAGCTCTTACCTTCATTGATCCTGACGAAGTTTCCGCAACTATTCCTCTAACAGCTCTAAATCGTTTTCTCAAAGAACGTTATGGCTCTAAAGTAGCTTTTCTTGATGGCTCACCAACCGAAAGACTTTGCCAACCGATGGTGGACTACATCACCGAAAAAGGTGGAGAAGTCAGATTAAACGCGCCTCTAAAAGAAATTGTCCTTAACGAAGATGGTACAGTCAAAGAATATTTACTCAGAGGTTTAAACGGTGCCTCAGATGAAGTTTTAACTGCTGATATTTATGTATCAGCAATGTCAGTTGATCCACTCAAAGTAATGCTGCCTAAACCTTGGCGAGAACAGGAGTTTTTCTCTAAGCTCGATGGTTTAGAAGGAGTAGAAGTAATTAATATTCATCTTTGGTTTGACCGCAAGCTCACCGATATTGATCAACTATTATTCTCTCGCTCAGAGTTACTAAGTGTCTACGCAGATATGAGCAACACTTGTCGTGAGTATGCTGACCCGAATAAATCAATGCTTGAATTGGTATTAGCCCCAGCCAAAAAATGGATTAGCAAATCGGACGAAGAAATTTTAGCCGCCACCATGAAAGAGCTAGAAAAACTTTTTCCTGATGATTTTACTGGCGATAACCAAGCCACACTACTCAAATCCAAAGTTGTGAAAACTCCTCGATCTGTCTACCGAGCTATCCCAGGAAGACAAGCATATCGACCAACCCAAAAAACTCCTATCTCAAACTTTTATTTAGCAGGAAGCTACACAATGCAAGAATTTCTTGGCAGTATGGAGGGAGCTGTACTATCAGGAAAACTTGCCGCTCAAGCAATTTCTCAAGATTATAGTGTCATACAAGAACAGACAAAAGAAACAATTACTGCCTAAATTTCAACACTTTCTTATACAAACCTACCCTTGGGATGAGAGAATGTTGAATATTGAATAGCGCAAAAACTAAGTTTTGCGTATCCCTAATGAACTTAATAAATGGTATTTCTGCTTGCTGGTAAATGCTGCAAATCCCTAGAATCAAACCTAAATCACAATTGATATCCGTTGCTGAAGCCTATGAATACTGTCGTTTAATTACGGCAGAATATGCTAAAACCTTTTATTTAGGAACATTACTAATGCCTAAAGAAAAGCGAAAAGCAATTTGGGCTATTTACGCTTGGTGTCGTAATACCGATGAGCTTGTCGATGGTGCTGGTGCAGCATCGACCACAGACGACACTCTAATCGAATGGGAACAAAAGTTACAATCAACTTTTGACGGTAAACCCATCGATAATGCTGATGTTGCTCTAGCTGATGCAGTCCAACAATTCCCCATCAATATCCAACCTTTTCGGGATATGATTGCTGGACAAAAAATGGATCTGTATCGCAGCCGTTATGATAATTTCGACGAGCTAAAATTATATTGTTATCGGGTTGCTGGCACGGTTGGCTTGATGTCGAATGCAGTTTTAGGTGTCAAAAAAAGCCATAGTTGCGTTCCTTGGGAAAGGAGAAAAAATTTTTATAATCCAGAAAAAGAAGCTATTTCGCTTGGTATTGCGATGCAACTAACCAATATCTTAAGAGATGTAGGAGAAGATGCTCGTCGTGGTCGCATCTACTTACCGCTAGAGGATTTAGCCGAATTTGACTACACTGAAAAAGATTTGTTGTTAGGTGTCAATGACGATCGCTGGAAAGCAGCAATGCGTTTTCAAATCAAGCGAGCTAGAGAATATTATCGTCAAGCAGAACAAGGGATTAGCTATCTAATTCGCGATTCTCATCTACCTGTTTGGACATCTTTGATGTTGTATCAAGGCATTCTCGATGCGATTGAGAACAACGACTATGACGTTTTCACGAAAAGAGCTTTTGTCAAAAAACCGATCAAAATCGCCTCTTTGCCTGTTGCTTGGTTGCGATCGCAAGCTCTTTAAAAATCAAAAAAGTAAGTTTTTTGTGATAAACCTGAAAATTAAGTGAGATAAATTACTTATCTAGCCTAACCATAGTTACAATTGTAATTGGTATTAATTGAAGAAAGATTATGGCTAATAGTCGTCGAGTGTCTCGCGTAGCTTCACTAATTAAGCGAGAAATAAGTCAAATGCTGATTAATGGCATTAAAGATGATCGTGTTGGTTCAGGAATGGTCAGCATTACCAATATTGATTTATCTGGTGATTTGCAACATGCCACAATCTTTGTCAGCATTTACGGATCAGAAGAAGCTAAATCAGAAACGATAGACGGTTTAAAAGCCTCAGAAGCCTTTGTTCGCAAAGAATTAGGCAAGAGAATTAGCTTACGTCGTAGCCCAGCGATCACTTTCCAAGAAGACCTATCCTTAGAAAGAGGAGATCAGATGGTGCATTTACTCAATAAAATTAGCCAAGAGCGACAAGAAAAGCCTCACCTCAAAGAACTCTAAACTCTAGTTTGTGAAATATCCGATCATGTTCTGGTCGTTAAAAAAAAGGAGAGGATCAATAACTTGTTTGTTATTTACCACTCTCACTTTTTGACTATGACCTAAATTTTTGGGGTTCGTTTTAGCTTTTAGTGTCTTCAATAACTTGATCGATTAAGCCATACTCTTTGGCTTCCTGTGCAGACATAAAGTAATCACGATCAGTATCTTTGGCGATTTTTTCAATTGGCTGTCCAGTATTATCTGCCATCATTTGATTCAGTTGATCGCGGATGCGTAGAATTTCGTTAGCTTCAATTTCAATATCAGTAGCCTGTCTACGACCTTGAATTCCACCCAAAGGTTGGTGAATCATGATCCGAGCATTCGGCAAAGCTAGACGCTTACCTTTTGTGCCACCCGAAAGCAAAAATGCTCCCATCGAAGCAGCTAAACCAACACAGATTGTGACCACAGGAGACTTAATATGTCTCATCGTATCGTAAATAGCTAACCCTGCGGTGACAGAACCACCAGGAGAGTTGATGTAAAGATAAATCGGTTTAGTCGAATCTTCCGAGTCGAGATAAAGCATGATGGCAATAATTTGGTTGGCAATACCATCATTTACACCACGACCTAAGAAAATAATTCTTTCGCGATAAAGACGATCATAAATGCTGATCCAGTCACTGTAAGTTTGACCAGGCATTTGATAGGGAACTTTAGGAATACCAATGGGCATAGTTTTTAATACCTTAAAATAACGATTTACTAAGAAAGAGCAGGAACAGGCGTAGGCAGATCTTGAGAACTTTCTAAGACTTTATCGATCAAACCGTATTCTTTAGCATCTTCAGGAGTCATATACAGCATTCGGTCAGTATCACTGCTCAATTTTTCTACTGTCTGACCAGTATTGCGCGAAAAAATTTCTAAGACTGCTTTTTTATTTTCGAGAACTTCTTTTGCTCTAATTTGGATATCAGTTGCTTGACCTCTAGCACCTTGGCGGGCTTGATGCAAAATGATGGTTGAGTTGGGAAGACTTGCACGAGAGCCTTTAGTTCCATTAGATAAAATCATGGCTGCTGTTCCCATAGCCTGACCAATACAGATAGTATGTACTGGCGGCTTAATGTAATTCATGGTGTCACAAATAGCAAAAGCTTCAGTCTCAAAACCAACTGAATCTCCACCGTACCAAGACGTACCTGTCGAGTTTATGTACATGTAAATTGGTTTTTCGGGGTCGTCAAATTGCAAAAACAGTAGTTGAGCAATGATTAATTCGGTGACATCTACTCCAATTTGATCTTTGTATTCATCGGGTGAAACTAAAGGAAGACCAAGATAAATAATTCTTTCTTTGAGAAGTAAAGAAGGTAAATCTGGTGGAGGAGATTTATAGTTACCACCTCCTCGATAAGGTGCTTGTACGGCTTGAATAGGTGAATCCATAGGTCTAATTTAGTTTTTACGTTCTTTAACTCAGAGCTATTAGTTAATTTAAAGTGAACTTAAACAACTTTATATAAGCTTCAATATAATGCAAGTCTCTTGGTAATGTAGATTCTAGCGCATTCATGATTCAGTGTTATTCAACTTTCATGAGGGAAAACCGACTTTTTTATTAACTTTTACCCGAATGCTGAGCACATTGCAGTCAAAATAAGTTATTGACTGATACTTTTGTGCTTAATCAGTTAATATCAAACCCTAAAATAGTAATCATTAAGAATTTGCTTTTTGTTTATGGCTGGTACTATTGCTTTAATTGCCCACGATCGCCACAAAGATAGAATGAGCGATTTTATAGGTCGCCATCTACCAGTTTTAAATCGCTACAAACTAATTGCCACAGAACACACTGGTAAAAGGATTAGAGCAACTCACGACTTAGAGATTAAAGTTGTAGCTTCAGGAACTTTGGGAGGGGACACCCAAATTGCCGCTGAGGTAGTTGCTGGCAATATTGTGGCAGTAATATTTTTACTCGATCTGCTGGGTACACAACCTCAAGAACCCAAAATTGAAACCATCGTACGAGTTTGCACTTTACATAATGTTCCTTTAGCAACCAACCTAGCTACGGCTGAAGCAATCATTCACAGCTTTGCTAACAGTGTAGTCGCCCATCTAATTTTTAATCCTGTCTCAGGACAAGGAGATTCAGAACAGGATCTAAAACTAATTAAAGAAATTCTAGAACCTCACCTCCATTTAGAAGTTCATCAAACTACTGCCGAGATTGGTTCTCTAGAATTAGCTCAACAGGCGATCGCCTCAGATCCAGATCTGATTATTGCTTCTGGTGGAGATGGAACAGTCTCCGCAGTTGCTGGGGCAGTTATGAACTCTGACATTCCTTTAGGAATTATTCCTCGGGGTACAGCCAATGCTTTTGCAATGGCATTGGGAATTACCCAACAGATTTTGCCAATTCGTCGAGCTTGCGAAATTATTTTGGCAGGAAAAACTAGAATTGTTGATGCTGCTCGTTGTAATGGCATGCCTTTAATTCTGTTGGCTGGAGTTGGCTTTGAAGCTGAGACAGTAGCACGAGCAGATCGAGAAGCAAAAAATCGTTGGGGTTCTTTGGCATATATAGTTGCGGGTTGGCAACAATTAGAACAACAACTTATGTTTGATGCTGAGATTGAAATCAATGGCAAAACGCAAAAATTTCAGGCTGGTGCAATTACAGTAGCTAATGCTGCGCCTGTAACTTCGATTATGGCGCAAGGTACTGGCAGAGTAGTAGTTGATGATGGCTTATTAGATGTGACGATCGCCACGGCAGAAACTAAGTTGCAAGCAGTAGTCACGATGTTGGGAATGTTAGAGTCTGCTTTGATTCATACCAACAACGAAATTAACAATGTAGTACATTTGCAAACTAGCAAACTCAAAATTTCTGCTGATCCTCCTCAAAAAGTAGTTCTTGATGGTGAAATTATTGGTACGACTCCTTTAGTGATTGAAACTGTACCTAAGGCTTTAAAAGTATTGGTTTAACTAAATACTCCACTGACATTTTTAAAATCCAATAAATCTGGACGAATTAAGTTATTTGCGACAACTTTCATCCTAATTTGTTGATGGCAAGCAAAAATAGCTCTTCTAG
>CALKUU010000332.1 GCA_937996665.1 uncultured Xenococcaceae cyanobacterium
ATTATTGAACATAATATGGATGTAATTATGTCTTTATGCGATCGCGTTTGCGTCTTGGCAGAAGGAACTAATTTAGCAGAAGGTGATCCTACGGAAATTCAGAATAATAGTGCAGTTTTAAAGGCGTATTTAGGAGAATGACTCTATAATTGAGTCTGGATAAATTAAATGCCAAATGAAAAGTCAACCGTTAGGGGAAATTTTAATTGAAGCTGGTTTAGTTTCGCTTGATCAAATTGAATTTGCTCTTTATGAACAGGCAAACAAAAATTTGAAAATAGGACAGATACTAGCTCATCACAATTGGATTAAGCAAGAGACTGCTGATTTTTTTGTTGAGCAATGGCCTCAAATTCTTCGAGCGCAAGAAAAGAAGCCCCTTGTTTATTATTTCAAGTTGGCTGGTTTACTAGACGAGAGACAGATCGATGCTGTTTTGCAGAAACAACAGCAAAAATCATTAAGACCTAGACGTTTTCATAAACTTGTAGTTCAGTTAGGTTATCTAGAACAAACTACAGTCGACTTCTTTTTATCAAAAATATTTGGTTCTAATAAAATTGCTAATTCTAAAGAACTGGAAACTGTTAAATCTTTTGAAATTTTAAGGCAGTATATTCAGGGTCAGCGAGATTTTAGTCAGATTACCTTTAAAGAAGCAAAATTAAGTGACATTACTTTAAAGGAAATTAACTTGAGTGGTTCAAAGCTCAAGTCGGCAGATCTCAACCGAGCCAATCTCAGTCATTCCAAACTGATCAAATCAGATCTTACTCATGCTAATTTAGCTAAGGCTAACTTGATGTTTGTTGATTTTAGTGAGGCTACTCTTAAGTCTGCTAACTTACAAGAAACAAACTTAGATCAAGCTAATTTTACTGGTGCGGATCTAAGTGGCGCAGTTTTAACTAAAGCCTATTTATTTAATGCTTCTTTTGCTTCGGCTGATCTTCGTGGAGCATATTTAGATTCTTCTTATCCCTATGCGGTTTACTACGACTCTAGTACCAGTTTTGATGATAGTTTCGACCCTCAAAAAGCAGGCTGGAAAAGTATTAACTAAGTTATCTTCTTAACTAATTTAGGCAAATTTTTGCGCTCGTTAAATAACTTAGTCTTTCAATAAAAATGATGCTTATTTTGACCAATGATGATGGGATTGATGCTCCTGGAATTAAGGCTTTGGCAGGTGCAGTAATTAGATTACCTGGAGACGAACTAAGTTCTGTGGTTGTTGCTCCTCAGTCTCAGCATTCTGGCTGTGGACATCAGGTGACGACGAATAGGGGAATTCAAGTTAGTCAAAAATCAGTAAATTCTTATGCTGTGGCTGGTACTCCTGCGGATTGTAGTCGGTTAGCAATTAATCAATTTGTTGAGCAGCCAAGTTGGGTTTTATCTGGTATTAATGCGGGTGGTAATTTAGGCACTGATGTTTATATTTCGGGAACGGTTGCTGCGGTTAGAGAAGCTGCCTTGCATGGTATTAAAGGGGTTGCAATTTCTCATCGGATCAAAAGACCTTTATTTATTGATTGGGATTGGGCGATCACCTGGACAGAAAAGGTGTTAGCTGACTTGATGGAGAGATCGCTAGAACCTGGTAGTTTTTGGAATGTGAATTTACCTCATTTAGAGCCTGGAGCAAAAGATCCTGAACTAGTTTTTTGTCAGCCTAGTATCGATCCTTTACCAGTTAATTTTCGAATTGAAGAGGATACCTATTACTATCATGGTGATTATGGTAAGCGCGATCGCTCACCTGGAACCGATGTAGATGTTTGTTTTTCAGGCAATATCGCGATTACCAAACTTAGTCTTTAGAAGTTTATGCAGCTATTAGCGATCATCCTAATCACTTAACTCCAGATTAAATAGAGTAATCTTCTTAGTTTTCCTTGCAAAACGGCTAAGAGAATCTTCATGTAAGTCAAGGGGTTAGTGTATCTTGCCATTAGCGTAGTCATATCGTTCGCTTCAGAGCCTGCTGACCATTGGGCAAGCATCTCCTGATCTCCAGCCAGGTACATAGCTTGGCATTTACTGCGTTGCACCTTGCCACTAGAAGTTTTGGGTAAGCTACCTGGTTTGAGCAGCACGATAGCATAAACATCTAGAAATTGTTGTTGAAAAATAGCCCAGCGAATAGCTTCGACGACATCTTCTATCACGAAAGATTTGCGGTGAGTACGCTCTATTTCTTGGACAATTATCAGTCGATTTTGATCTTTAACTTTGATTGTAAAAGCTGTGCCATGATTTGCTTTCAGTGCTGGATGGCAGTCGGCTACTGTCTGTTCTATTTGTTGGGGATAGTAGTTTAGTCCCCAAAGAACTAAAACATCATGTAAGCGACCAGTAATAAATAGTTCTTGACCAGCAATGAAACCTAAATCTCCTGTTCTGAGGAAATGTGGTTGATCTGATTGTTGCTTCAACTTTGCTTGAAAAGTTGCTTTGGTTAATTCTGGTTTGTGCCAATAGCCGAGACCAACGCTGGGGCTGGAAAACCAAATTTCGCCAATTTGATTGGGTTGACACTGTTGTTGTGTTTCAGGATTGACGATCTCTAATTTGCCATCGAGCCAAGTATGCCCCGCACTGATCAGAGCGGTAGTGGTTGCAGAGTTGCGATCTCTAAAAATGACTTGGTTTTTTTCTAATGCAGCTTTATCTAAATATTTAACTAGTGGTGGTTGTTGGTAGTCACCCCCTGTAATCATGAGGGTTGCTTCTGCCATCCCATAGCAAGGATAAAAAGCACTTGGCTGGAAACCACAGACTGCAAATTTTTGAGCGAAACGATTTAAAGTTGCAGCTTGGACTGGTTCTGCCCCACAAAAGGCTATCTGCCAACTACTGAGATCTAGTTGTTTGAGTTGGGAATCTTTAACGCGATCGCAGAGTAATTCATAGGCAAAATTTGGTGCGCCACTAGTAGTTGCTTGATATTTACTAATTGCTTGCAACCAACGCAACGGTTTTTGAACGAAACTAATTGGTGACATTAACACACAAGTAATCCCCAAATAGATGGGCTGGATGACATTGCCAATTAGTCCCATGTCATGAAAGATTGGTAGCCAACCTACCCCAACCGAATTCTGGTTGTGACCAAATGCGAGTTTGAGCATCTCTTGATTTTGCAACAGACAAGCATGGCTAATCATGACGCCTTTGGGTTCTCCTGTTGAACCAGAGGTATATTGCAAAAAGGCGAGCTTTTCTGATTTGAGATCAGGTTTGTGATAATTTTGCTGCGCATCAAGATTAACTTTTGAGGTATCAAGCCAATTGGGATTTAATTGTTCAAACTTGGGAAGTTTGCCTAATTGTGTCTTTAGTTTGCTTAGTAATTTGGTGTTACTTAGGATGATTGCTGCTTCAGCATCGATCAGGCGAGATCCAATTTCACTGCTAGTAAGCGAATTCATTGGCGGATGACAAGGTACTGCGACTACTCCTGCGTAGAGACAACCCATAAACGCAGCAATAAAATCGAGAACCGCAGCATAGGGATAAATTAGTAAAGCCCGATCGCCTGGCTGGACTGTAACTTGCAGTTGGGAACCAATCGCTTTTGCTTGTGCATCTAGCTCTTGGTAAGTCAGTTTTTGCTCTTTATTTTCCCCATCTTCTAAAAAAATATAAGCCAAAGCTTGAGGATTCGCGATTGCTCTTTGTTGAAGAATGTCAGCGATCGAATTAGCTGGGAAATTAAAAGAAGATGTCATAGTTACGAACAATCAAACAAATACCAATTTTCTGGTTAAATCAGCTTTTAGATCAACAAAATTTCGTGTTATGCAATCAAAGTAAGACTTTTTCTGTTTTGGACATAGCAAGAAATTAAGCAAAAGCAATTATCAATTATCCATGAACAACGAACAGTTATTGTGTGAGCTTGATAATTCAAGTCAGCAATGCCCAAACTAACTAGCTAAAAAAGCGAAACTGGACTATGTACCACAAGGCTTTGACTCCATCGCGCCAACTTATTTTTTTGCCTTCAGCGTAGGTACGACCATAGTAAGCAATTCCAGTTTCATAAATACGCCACTGACGTCGAGATTTAGTAATTTTGACTGTAAACTCAACTTCAAAGCCAAAATCATTACAAGTGAACTCAATCTCTTCGAGCACTTCTCGGCGAAACATCTTATAGCAAACTTCGATATCGCTCAAAGTTGTATTACAAACAATATTAATAACATTAGAAATTACTTTATTTCCTAAGAGGTGATGGAAATAGAGGACTCGATGGGGATCTCCATAAAAACGGGAGCCAAAAACCACATCTCCATGACCTTCAGCAATAATGCGCCACATCTTGACCCAATCTTGGGGGTCGTATTCTAAATCAGCATCTTGAATTACCAACACATCTCCTGTTGCCGCCCTGAAACCACTTCGCAAAGCTGCGCCTTTCCCCAGATTCTGCTGATGGTAAATAACTTTAAAATTGATATTGCTCTGCTCTGGCGTGGAAGTAGCTATGCTGCCTTGTTCCGGTTGTAGTTGATATTCTCCATCAACAGATTTGATCTGGTAATGATGGGAATTTAGGCTGATCAATTTAGGTGAATCAACCTGACTGGCAAAATTATTTTCTAGCCATTGCCGAGTGCCATCTGTAGAAAAATCATCAACCATGATAATTTCTTTAGCTACCTCAGGCAGGGTTTGGATAACTTTTCCGAGAATTGTATCTAGGGTATTAATTTCGTTATAGACAGGGATGATAACCGATAACTTCATTTAGTACTGATCGTTATGAGGAACTATCAAGGTTAAATATATTGATGTCGCTCCAATAAATATTAAAGATGAACTAATTTAGCAAGAGGAAACAATTCTAACTAGTAGATGAACTATTGTCTTCCTCGTGAATATCTCTCGTTAGGTATCTATTTCTGTTTGATCTATTTTAATCACCATGCTTTGGTGCGAAATTGAGTTTTATCTTGAGTATGGACAAAAACATTGGTATTCACTGGTGCAACAATCTCATGCTTGCGATCGCCATTAAAGTCACCAATGCGAATATAACCTGCACCACCCCAATTATTAGCAATTAGCAAGGTTGAAGTGTCGAAACTACTGCCATTGGAATAGTGAACATCTATTTCTGAACCACGGGCAGTAGCAATATCTGTTTTGCCGTCACCGTTAAAATCTCCTGCCCAACTCAGTTCTGGTGCACCCCAGGCTCCAGGAATTGTCCAGACCGAACTATCGAAGCTAGAACCGTTGGATAGGTGCATATAAACATTGCTACCAACAGCCGTTGCTAAGTCTACTTTGCGATCGCCATTGAAGTCTCCTGCCCAAGTATATGCAGGGCTGCCCCAGTTGCCTGCCACCGACCAAATAGAGCTATCAAAACTAGAACTGTTAGAAAGATGCATATAAACATTGGCGCCATGTGCAGAACCGATATCTGTTCTGCCATCGCCGTTAAAGTCACGGAACCAGGTGTGACCAGGCGCGCCCCAAGTAGCTGGTACTGACCAAACAGAACTATCAAAGCCAGAACCATTAGATAGTTGCATATGAATATTAGCCCCAACAATCGAGCCAATATCTGCTTTGCCATCACCATTAAAGTCACCAATTCTGCTGTGTCCCGCGCCTCCCCATTGTCCAGCAACTGGCCAAACTGCGCTGTCAAAACCAGAACCGTTTGATAGTTGTAGGTAAACATTGCTGCCATGTGCAGAGGCTAAGTCTCTTTTATTGTCGCCATTAAAATCCCCAACATAAATATATTCTGGTGCTCCCCATTGCCCTGCGATCGGCCAAGTCTGTCGCTCAAAACTAGACTTTGTTGATAAGTACATGTAAACGGTGCTAGCGTTGGCAGAGGCATAGTCGGTAACATTGTCGCCATTAAAATCACCTGTCCAGGTAAAAGCAGGACTCCCCAAGCTCTGTGCAGCAGCGATACTATTGCAGTTAAGGGAAATTAGGGCGGTAAGGGTGGCAAGGATAGAGATTTGGGTGTTCATTATCGGGATTCAAGCAGGAAAAAATCTTCGTTTAATTGACCTTGAATCTCAATATATTACAGAAAAACTTACTTTCTCTTTTAGTGATATATAAGCTTAATAATGATTGGTTGAGAAAAACTAATAGAGAAGAACTGTTATCAAACTATCCGGTGAGTAAAGGAAATAAGATTGGGAATTGCCTTCGATCTGAAAATTTTTCTTGAGAGCAACTAAATGGTTAGGGAAATAGTCTTAATGAAGTGAAAATTTCTTTAGGTTGCGCAAGGTTCTTTTTCTTTAGTTAACTTAGCGATCTCATTATCTTCTCTGACCGCCGCCAAATTGCTTATTAATTCTTTGGCTAAGTTGCACTTTTATTTAAGTCTGAGGCATTTTTTTCTCAGTAATCTTAACTAAAATTATGTAATTTAATGTCAGCAAACTCGGATATCCTAAAGCCGATCTTAAGCTTCGCTGTTTTGCTGAAAATACTTTTCTAAGATGGATCTATAGAAAGAGGGTAGATATTTGGAAGAGCTAATTAGTTAGCTTTTGAATTGCTTTCAGCCAACTTCTCGTCAAGCTCTCTAATGGAAGGGTACTTAGAATATGCAAAATTCACAACAGCCAATAATACCAGAGCAGAGTTTAGATCGCGACTGCACAACTTTATCGCGCCATGTTTTGCAGCAGTGTGCCAGCTTCAATCCCGAAGCTCAAGATATTAGCGCAATTATGAATCGCCTCGCTCTTGCCGCTAAGTTGGTTGCTCGTCGCTTATCACAAGCAGGATTGATGGCAGGAGCATTAGGTTTTACGGGAGAAACTAATGTTCAGGGTGAATCTGTCAAAAAGATGGATATCTATGCCAACGATGTTTTTATTTCTGTCTTTAAGCAAAGTGGTTTGGTGTGCAGGTTGGCTTCCGAGGAAATGGAGAAACCCTACTATATTCCTGAAAATTGCCCTGTTGGTCGCTACACCTTACTTTACGATCCGATTGATGGTTCCTCTAACGTAGATATTAATCTGAATGTCGGTTCCATTTTTTCTATTCGTCAGCAGCAAGGCGAAGATCTAGATGGCGAGGCTAAAGACTTGTTGCAATCAGGGGATAAGCAAATTGCCTCAGGCTATGTTCTCTATGGACCTTCTACTGTTTTTGTCTATTCGATAGGGAAAGGTGTTCATTCGTTTGTGCTTGACCCTAGTTTGGGTGAATTTATTTTGGCGGATGAGAATATCCGTATTCCTGAGCATGGTGCTGTTTACAGTGCCAATGAGGGTAATTATTGGCAGTGGGATGAGTCGATTCGAGAATATATTCGCTATGTTCATCGTCACGAAGGCTATACAGCTCGCTATAGTGGTGCGTTAGTTGGGGATTTTCATCGCATTTTGTTGCAAGGTGGAGTCTTTCTCTATCCCGGTACAACCACTAAGCCAGAAGGAAAATTACGTTTACTATACGAAAGTGCGCCCTTGGCAATGCTAATAGAGCAGGCTGGAGGAAAGGCTAGCACGGGTACACAAAGATTATTGGATGTTGTACCTGATAAGCTGCACGCGCGAACCCCTTTATTTATCGGGAGTAATCAGGACGTAGATCTGGTTAATTCTTTTATCACCGATTGGGCAAGGCGACAATCTGATATCGACGAAATATCTTCTCAAGAATCAGTTGCTAAGGTCTAACTCAAATCGTGTTTAAAGTAAGTTTCTGAGCCGTCTGAATTCGAAGATTTTGGTCTTTGAGTAAAGCTTGGATTCTCTGTTTCTAATTTAAGTATATTTATCAGGAGTAATCTCATTATGGTAGCTAGTAATCCGATTTTTGAAATCGAAAATACTTACGGTCAAAGTATTTGGATGGATAATCTTAGCCGTAATATTATTGAGTCAGGCGAGCTGAAAGCAATGATTGCTGAGACAGGAATTGTTGGCATCACCTCTAATCCAGCAATTTTTGAAAAAGCGATCGCTGGAAATCAAATTTATGATCAAGATATTGCTAACGGGATCGAAGCTGGTAAATCGGTAGATAAAATCTACGAAGATTTGGTTTTTGCTGATATTCAAAATGCTTGCGATGTCTTTTTGCCAGTTTATGCCAAGAGTAATGGTTTGGATGGTTACGTGAGTATTGAAGTTCCTCCAACTATTGCGAGTGATACGGCTACTACTATTGCTGAAGCAAAGCGCTATTATGCAGCGATTAACCGACCTAATGTGATGATCAAAATCCCTGGTACACCAGAGGGTTTACCTGCTGTTGAAGCGGTTATCGCTGAAGGAATTAATGTGAACGTCACTCTTCTTTTTTCCGTAGATGCTTATGTCGATACTGCTTGGGCATATATTCGCGGTCTAGAGAAATTAGCTGCATCTGGTGGGGATCTTAGTAGAGTTGCTTCTGTGGCTAGCTTTTTCCTTAGTCGGATTGATAGCAATATTGACAATCGTCTTGATGCCAAAATGCAAGCTGGTGGCAATGTTGCTAAATTAACTGGTCTCAAAGGCAAAGTTGCGATCGCTAATGCGAAAATCGCTTACCAGAAATTCAAAGAAATTTTTAATAGCGAACAGTGGCAAGCTTTGGCTGATCAAGGTGCTTCAGTTCAAAGACTGCTTTGGGCTTCGACTAGTACCAAAAACCCTGAATACAGCGACGTTATGTATGTTGATGAGTTGGTGGGAGAACATACTGTTAATACCTTGCCTCCTAATACCATTGAAGCTTGTGCAGATCATTGCGATCCTTTTAATCGGATTGAGAGTGATTTAGATCAAGCTCAACAATTGCTTGCCTCTCTAGCTGATGAGGATGTTGACATTGATTTAGCTGCGGTAATGGATGAATTATTAGCAGAAGGGATTGACAAATTTGTTAAGCCTTTTGGCTCGTTAATGGCATCTTTGGAAGCTAAAGTTCAGCAGCTTGCGAAGGTATAGCTACTTGTAGCTAACTAGTTGATTCGAACTATAGTGTTTTAAAAAAACTAGTTAGTCAATCTTTGTTGTGTCGATTGAGGGTAAGAGCGTGACTAACTTTATGACTTTTATCCTCCAGTTAATAATTAATTGTTTGTAGTTAAATTTTATGGTTGCAGTATTAGAAAATCCGTTAAGAGTTGGTTTACAACAACAAAAGACTCCCGACCCTCTAATTATGGTGATTTTTGGGGCTTCAGGAGACCTGGCTCAGCGAAAATTAATTCCTGCAATCTATCAACTCAAAAAAGCAAGACAGTTGCCTGCCGAACTTACTATTGTCGGCGTGTCTCGACGCGACTGGACTCATGATTTCTTTCGGCAACATCTCAAAGAAGGAATCGAAGAATTTAGTGATGGAATCGTTAGCGAAGAGCTGTGGAAAGATTTTGCCGATGGCTTGTTCTATTGCTCTGGCAATATGGACGAAGCCGCTAGTTATGAAAAACTGAAAGCTTTTCTAGCCGAGTTAGACGAGAAAAGAGGTACCCGTGGCAATCGCGTTTTTTACCTGTCGGTTTCACCTCGCTTTTTTAAACCAGCTCTTAAGCAACTAGGTGCAGCAGGAATGCTTGCTGACCCTCTGAAGCAAAGAATTGTAATTGAAAAACCCTTTGGTAAGGATTTATCTTCAGCAAAATCCCTTAACCGTGTGGTTCAGAAGGTATGTCAAGAGCAGCAAGTCTACCGAATTGACCATTATTTGGGGAAAGAAACAGTTCAAAATATTTTGGTTTTCAGATTTGGTAATGCTATTTTTGAGCCTCTGTGGAATCGTCAATTTGTTGACCATGTGCAGATAACCGTTGCTGAAACCGTTGGTGTTGAAGAGCGAGCTGGTTATTATGAGACTTCTGGGGCGCTGCGAGATATGTTGCAAAACCACTTGATGCAGCTTTTTGCGATTACCGCGATGGAAGCTCCGAATGCTTTGGACGCCGATAGCATTCGCAGTGAAAAGACCAAGGTTCTTCAGGCGACGCGGATTGCTGATATTAATGATTTATCTCAGTCAGCGATTCGAGGTCAGTATTCTCAAGGCTGGATGAAAGGAAAAACGGTTAAAGGTTACCGAGAAGAGGAGGGTGTTAATCCTGAGTCGACTACCCCTACTTTTGTTGCTATGAAATTGATGGTAGATAATTGGCGCTGGAAAGGTGTTCCTTTTTATCTGCGCACAGGCAAACGGATGCCCAAGAAAGTAACCGAAATTTCGATTCATTTTAAGGAGGTTCCCCTCTTAATTTTTAAGTCTGCTGCCCAGCAAACTAACCCCAATATTTTGACCATGAGGATTCAACCTAATGAGGGAATTTCTCTCAATTTTGAAGCTAAAATGCCTGGTCCGGATCTGCGGACAAGAACTGTAAATATGGACTTTAGTTATGGTTCTTCTTTTGGAATGGCGACTGCTGATGCTTACCATCGCTTGTTATTAGATTGCATGTTGGGAGATCAAACCTTATTTACTCGTGCTGATGAGGTTGAAGAGGCTTGGCGAGTGGTTACCCCTGTCCTAAATGTTTGGGAAACTCCGAGCGACCCTAGTTTAATTCCTCAGTATGAAGCCGGAACATGGCAACCTAATGAGGTGGAGATGCTGTTAAGTAAAGAAGGCAGGCAGTGGCGTAGGCTCTAACGTTGAATCGGTACATGTCTTGACTTAATGTGCCGATCGCTAAACTAAATTGTTGTTTATGGATTAACTAATTTTCAGATCTTATTTGTTGAAGATTAACTATTAAAAAATATATGGTTACTACAAAATCCCCGATTGTTTCCCTGCAAGCACCGAAAGATGTTTCTATCGAAGAAATCGAATCCGAGTTGCGATCGCTTTGGACTTCTTTGGGTAACGATGATGAATCAACTGCTGCTCGGGCAGCAACCTTTAGCCTAATTGTTTATGAGCCAAATGCTACTCAACAACTTTTGGCAGCTCTGGGTTTCTATACGGGGCCTGTCGATGGCATAATTGGTCCTCGCAACCATGCCGCTATCTCTGCTGCGCAAAAAGCTTATAACTTGGAAAGCACTGGCGAGTATACCCCAGAGCTATTAGAGCGGTTAAAGTCAGAGTTTGCCACTGCTAAAAGCGCTGATAAGTTAACTCCTGAGAATAAGACGGCTGCTGTTCAGTATTCTCCTGATTCTCAAGGTGCGATCGCCGATGCAATTGCTTCGGCAAATCCTTGTCGAATTATTGCCCTAGTTCCTAGCTTAGGTCAGGATGAAGGCGTAACAGCTCAGGTTTCGGCTTATTGTCCGATTAACAAAAAAGACAAAGAGTCTTTAATTTGTTGTGAGTATATTACTCTGAGCGGAACAGTGGACGCCTTAGCTAGAATTGGCGGCATTATTACTAGCCTTACCATTGGTGATTTGCCCAAATTTGTCTGGTGGAAAGCAGCCCCTAACCCCGAATCTGTTCTGTATAAGCGTTTAGCTGACTACTGCGATAGCATCATTGTTGATTCCAGTACTTTTGTGGATACTCAAGCAGATTTAAAGTGTATTGCCAGCACATTAAATCAAGGTATTATTCTTGCCGATCTTAATTGGCGCCGTTTAGCTCCTTGGCAAGAACTATCTGCTGAGGCTTTTGATCCTCCTGAGCGACGATCAGAAATTTATGAGGTGGATCAAGTCACTATTGACTATCAAAAGGGTAATAAATCTCAATCACTGATGTATTTGGGTTGGTTGGCTTCTCGTCTTAATTGGACGCCAACTTCTTATCAGCAGCAAGGTGGTGATTACGATATCAGTACAATTGGTTTTAATGATTCTAATGGCAAAGTTGTTAAAGCCGAATTAGCTGCTATTCCGACTGCTGACTGGGGAGAAGTTCCAGGAGATTTGATTAGCTTGAAATTGAGTTCTACTAACCTCAAGGCGGACTGCTGTACAGTGCTTTGCTCTAGCACAACTGGCTGTATGCGGATGGAAGCTGGTGGTGGTGCACAGTCTTGCCATATTGAGCAGGTTGCACCTTTGTTCGATCAGAAAACTGAAGAGCTACTTGGGCAACAATTACAGCGATGGGGAAGAGAGGTCTTATACGAAGAAAGTATGGCTGTTACTGCCAAAATTCTTGACCTAGCTTAGATTTTGGGGCGTTGCTGATTTGAGATAGGAAGCAAACAAGCTAAATATTCGTTTTTGGGGAATGTCAAATTAATGACAGGAGTTTGTTATCTCTAATTGTAGTTCGACTCTACGCCAATAACCCCGCTAACCATCTCAACAAAACAGGATTAACCACATCAGGTGCTTCATCCTGTGGACAATGCCCTAAACCATCCAAAGCAATAAACTCATTCACCGTCTCAATCTTTGCCAACTCCTCACCCATCGCTACAGGCTCCCAAGGGTCAGCCGTTCCCCACAGCAAACTAACAGGACAACCCAGTAACGGTAACAAATCCTCCGGCAAAGGTCCTTGAGAATAGCGCGTAAAAGCACAAAAAACCTCTGCCGCTCCTGCTTCTTTCGCTGGAGTCATCAAAATCTTAATCAACTCATCATTCACCGCCTCAGGATGACGATAAGCCTTCAATAAAATATTTTTTACTACCTTGGGTTTAGCAATTTGGTTAAAAAAGAATTGCCCGATCGCCTTATTTGACAACAGATTTTGCATCATGCCTGCCCCTGCACTGCGATACCAAGGTAACTCCGCCTGTTTGCGCTCATGTAACAACCGCAAAGAACAGTTAATCGCTGCAATCCCTCTCACCATTTCTGGAGCATCTACCCCTACTTGCATTGCCACAATGCAACCAATCGAATTCCCGACCAAAAAAGCCGACTCACCAATCACTTCCCGACAAAAATCAGCAACCAACTGCCCCCAAGTCTCAAAGGTATAGGCAATTTCTTCCCCTGGAATAGGTTTTGCCGATCCCCCAAAACCAATCAGGTCGATCGCATAGCAACGATAACTCTCTCCTAGTACTGGTAAATTCTTGCGCCAGTGACCCCAAGATGCCCCAAATCCATGGATCAATAAAACCGCGGCTCCCTGTTCTCCACAAGACTGATAAGTAATCGGAAAACCTTGCCAATGCCAAGTTTTGGGAGCAGCAAGAGTAAGAGTCGCAAAATTAGAAAGAGTCATAAGCTGGAAATTAGATATTGCAGAGAGCGACTTGTGAAATCACTTTACTTTTCTTAATATTTTTAGCACAATTTGCCACTCAAAAGCTTTCAGATACTATCTCACTACCCAGCGCAATCAAAAAAGATGCAGACTGGTTAAAATTAAGAATCTAAATTCCACACTCCGAATTCCTAACCCCAAACAAAAATAGCCGAACTCCAAGCCAGACCAGCACCAAAACCCGAAACAGCAATCTTATCCCCTGGCTTTACTTTACCTGCACGAATCTCAGTATCCAGAGTAAGGGGAATTGAAGCCGCAGAAGTATTCCCATACTCAGAAATACGACTTAAGATTTTTTCCGAAGGCAACTTGAGACGCTTTGCCACCGCATCCATAATTCTTTGATTTGCTTGATGTAGTAATAACCAATCAAGATCATCAATTGCTAAACCTGCTCGAAACATAGCTTTCTCGATCGCTTCAGGAACCTTAGCCACCGCAAATCGATAGACTTCTTTGCCACTCATTGTCAAAGGTTTATAACCACCAACCTGGACAGTAATGCCCTCAGCTAAGGGTTTCGATTCACCTTGATAACCCAGATTGAGACAACCATGTTGGCTGCCGTCATTACGCATTTCAAAAGCTAAGAGATTATCTTTTGTTTCTGTTCCCTGACAGACAACCGCTCCTGCACCATCACCAAACAAAACGCAGGTAGTACGGTCTGTCCAATCTACCCAGCGAGAGAGCAAATCTGCCCCAATCACGACAACATTCTTGTAAACACCAGTGCGAATATATTGAGCAGCAGTGATTAGACCAAACACAAACCCCGAGCAAGCAACAGTCAAGTCAAAAGCAGCAGCTTGAGTAGCCCCAATTAAATGCTGAACCTTGCTAGCACTGCCAAACAAGTCATCTGGGGTAGAAGTAGCCAAAATAATCAGATCGATGTTAGTAGGATCCAAATTAGCATCGGCGATCGCCTTTTGAGCAGCATCTGCAGCCAACTGACTTAGGGTTTCGTTAGTTGAACTCACATGACGATTTTTCATGCCAGTACGGGGATAAATCCATTCATCAGAAGTATCAACGACTTGACTCAGATGATGATTACTCAAGATGGCACTGGGGGTGGCAGAACCACACCCGATAATTGCCATACCCTTCCCGATATTGTTCAATTTATACTCTCCCTTGATCTTGAGAAAAGATCCCACAAATGGGACTAAAACTTTAGGACTAACTTCTAGGTCTAAGACTTAATTAGCAGATGCGGTAGTTTCTTTTATTTCCGCACGGTGCTGATAATGATAAGCCTCGATTTTCTCAATTACCTGATTTTCGACTGCTTCTTTAGCCATGCGAATAGCATTGAAGATCGAAGGCGCACGAGAACTACCGTGACTGATTATACAGACACCAGAAACACCAAAGAGCAAAGCTCCTCCATGTTCAGCACAATCAATTCTTTGTTTGATATTGCGTAAATTTGGTTTCAATAGCAAAGTACCTAACTTACCACGCCAACCCTTGGGTAACTCTTCTTTCATGATATTGAGCATTACTTCGCCAACTGCTTCAGCAAACTTGAGCAGGACATTGCCCACAAAACCATCACAGACAATTACGTCAAATTGCCCCGATAAAACATCCTTACCTTCCGCGTTGCCAATAAAAGGAATAGCCGAATTATCTTTAAGAAGCTGGTGAGTTGCTACTGCCTGCTCGTTGCCCTTGCCTGGCTCTTCACCAATGTTCAGCAAGCCAACTCTAGGGCTATCAACCTTGAGAATATATTGACTGTAGATGGTTCCCATTAAGGCGAATTGCTCTAAATAACGGGGACGACAATCCATATTTGCACCCACATCGAGCACAATAACTGATTTACCAGGAATCATCGTTGGAAAAACAGCACCAATTGCGGGGCGATCTATTCCTTTGAGACGACCTAAACGGAACAGCGCAGCAGACATTGCTGCTCCAGAATTTCCGGCGGAGACCACAGCTTTAGCCTTCCCTTCTTTAACCAAATTCATAGCTACGTTAATAGAAGCTTTTGGTTTACGGCGAATGCTTGTGGCTTTCTCGTCCATAGAGACCATGCCCTCAGCCGCAACAACCTCGATTAACTCAGATAGATTGGAGTTGCTATCTTTGTACTGATCGAGATGTTGGTCTAGACAAGACTGAATCTGATCTGGTTCACCAACCAGCATAATTTTGGTATCTAGTTCAGCAGCAGCGCGGATTGCACCTACTACTATCTCTTCGGGGGCGTAATCTCCCCCCATAGCGTCTACTGCAATTGTTGCGCGCGGTAATGCCATTGGGTAAATATTATAGTAATTCTTACAAATTGTAACAGTATAAGAAGAAAATATAAAGTTTTAATTGCTGATTATTAACAATTTGAGTTATTGACCACTAAAATCAACGATTATCACAATTCAAGGAAAATCCTGGGCTAACTTGTCGCTCTTAATTCGCGAAATAGTCTAAATTGAGATGCTTTATTTGAATTTGAGAGACAACCAACTCAAAACTACTACTGATTTTAAATTCAGTAGCCTTTACATTTTCTGTACGAAAGCTATAAAGGTGATTTAACCACCCATAACCATTTTAGTCGAGGAGGTCACCGAATGTTGGATGTCATTGGATTAAGCTTGGGTAGTTGGTTATGGGGAATTTTGGGCACAGATACCCCAAAAGTACCAAAGCTTGAACCTATAGTTTGGCATGAAGCTTCAATTTTCGACCTTCCCCAGCCAGAATTTGATCCCCAAGTCCAAATCATAGTTGATCAGTATATAGATAGACTTGTTAAACAGGGCATTCTTGGCGATCGCCAAGGAATCTGGATCCAGTCTGATTGGTTTGAGTTGGGTAATCATTATGGGGATCGCCCCATTCCTTCCGCTTCTTTAACCAAAATTGCGACTAGTCTAGCAGCCATAGGAACATGGGGAGCAGACTATCAATTTATCACTCATGTTTATCACACAGGAAAAATTGAATCAGGAAGATTAAAAGGAGATCTAATTATTGAAGGAGGCAACGATCCCTTCTTTGTTTGGGAAGAAGCGATCGCCTTGAGTAATAGTCTAAATGAGTTAGGGATTACTTCAGTTTCAGGAGATTTGCTAATCACAGACAATTTTGCGATGAACTATCGCAGCGATCCTCGTATAGCAGGCTCACTACTCTATCAATCACTAAATACGAGGCTATGGTCTTCCACAATTAAACGACAATTCCAAACCCTTTCAGCAAAAATTAGCCCCACCAAACTTAATAAACCTAACTTAACAATTGAGGGAACAGTCCGAGTTATTAGTAAAATACCTAACAATCCTCAATCCTTAGTTGATCACTATTCATTGCCTTTGGTTTCTATTCTTCGGCACATGAATATTTATAGCAACAATAAAATGGCTCAAATTTTAGCCAGTAATCTCGGTGGGTCAAAAGCGATCGCCAATTATGCTGTGAAACAAACACGAGTACCTCCTCAAGAAATTCAACTAATTAATGGCTCTGGATTAGGACTAGAAAATCGAATTTCCCCTCGCGCAGCAACTAAAATGTTAATCGCGATCGAAAACCTTCTTGAACCGAATCAATTGGATGTTGTTGACGTTTTTCCTGTTTCGGGTCGAGATCAGTTAGGAACAATAGCCGACCGACAATTGCCAGTAGGCATAGGGATTAAAACCGGCACTCTCAACGAAGTAAGCGCCCTATCTGGAGTTATTCCACTCCAGGGAGAAAAAAAAGCCTGGTTTACAATCACTAATTATGGTTGGCAGATCCAAAATTTTAGGAAGCAACAAGATCAATTGGTTCAAGAATTAGTAGGTCATTGGCAACCATCACAACCAAGTACACCCTCAAACCCTACTAAGACAGTCACCCTAAATCAAAGGCAAAAACAAAACCCGCAAAATTTTGCTACTAATCTAAATTATTTGGGAGATCCGCAGCGAAACCAAATCAAAGCTAAGCAAATAAAGAGTAATAACATCAACAACGAATAACTGTTTTCAACAAGCCGATTTCAAACGAGTAAACAATTCCTTTAAACATCTGATATAGAACTGCTGAGCATGAAGACTAGTGAATCTGACAACAAAACTATCAAAGATTACATTATTCAAAATCAATGGGTCGAAGTAATTGACTTCTGCAAACAAAAATTAGAGCAGGATCATAATCGCATCGAATTTTATCCTTATTTAGCAAAAGCTTATACGAAAGAAGGTCGCTTAACTGAGGCGATCTCAGCCTATAAAAGAACATTGGGGACAGCACTCAATCAAGCCGAGATCTATGCAGAGCTTGGCTTTCTTTATAGTAAGCAAGAAGATTTTGTCCAAGCAGCATGGCACTATCAGCAGGCATTGAAGCTCAATCCTAACTGGCCAGAATTACAATACAACCTAGCCGTGGTCTTCCAACAATTAGGAGACTGGGAAGCGACAATCGTTGCCTACGAACAAGCACTAAAACTTAAGCCCAAATATGCGGCAGTTTATTTTAATTTGGGGGTTCTCTATGATCACAGAGGAGATCTAGAAACAGCAGTTGGCTACTACCAACAAGCAATTAAGATCCAGCCCAGACATATTAAAGCCTATAGCAATCTAAGTACGGTGCTGGCAAAGCAGAATAAATATCAAGCAGCAATTCAAGTTATCAAACAAGGTTTACATCTCGACCCAACCTGGGGAACCTTACATAACAACCTGGGACAATTATTTGTCCTCAATAATCAGCCAGAACAAGCATTAGAAAGCTTTGAAATGGCTACTTGTCTTGATTCTTCGATGGGACTGGCTTACAACAATTTGAGCAAGTTGTGGCAGCAGCAGGGCAACTTAGCGGAAGTCGTCAAAAACCTCAAACAGCAGCTCAACCTAGAACCAACCAATCTAGAAACTTATAGTCGGTTGGCTATGATCTCCTTACACCAAGGAAAACCCAATCAAGCGATCGCCTATTTGAGACAAGTAATTGCCCTAGAACCTAGCTTTATTAATGCCTACTGCGTCAGAAATAATCAACAGGAATCAGACGACCTTTTGACTAAAGCAAGAATATCTTGCTCTAAATTTATCATTGCTTTGCGCGATGAAGCCGAAGATTCAGAAACTATTGAATATCTCTGGCAAACATATGCTCATTGGGGAGATGTTTTATTTGCCTATGGCAACGTTAAGCAAGCCGAAACCTATTATCGCCATGCTTTAGATATTCAAGCAGAGGAAGTATCTCTATACTTAAATCTAGGCAACTGTTTAGCTAAGCAAAAACGTTGGAATGCGGCGATCGCTATTTATGAAATGGGTTTGACCCTAGAACCACAGCACGGACAAATTTGTTTCCAATTAGGCAAGATTCTAGAAAAGCAAAATCTTTCTCAATCAGCACTTGACTATTACGAACAAATTCTTCAAGAAAAATCATACCAAAAAGGAGTTTGGCACGAACTGCCACAACTATTTCCAACCCCAGAAACCCAGGCACAGCTTCCCAAAGCAATTTACCAAAGAACGATTGATTGGGTTAAAGATTGTCAATTAGATGATTTTAGTTATGCCGAAATCGTTTGGGAAGGAACCAAACCCAATCTTAAACTCAAAAACAAACAGGCACCTGTCGAAATCGACCCCCAAGAAAATCAAAAAACAAATCATGATTGCGGTGGTGTCAGTTGTCATCTTTGTATGACCAATTTAATCAATGAATTCCAACCAACCTTCCTTGGAAATTCGAGTTATAAATGTTCTTTTAATTCGGTAATTGAAAAAAATTCAGACCTTCCTTTCACTGTCTCTATCCCGGAGGGAAGAGTTTGGAGTGCTCCTCAAAAAAACTCTTGGCTAGTCTGTGATTCTGTGGCGGTCATGACCCCAGATAATTATTTACTTGGTGATTTATCCCGCTACTATCCTTGGTTTTTGCCCGGATGCACTAGCCCCCAAAAAACCGACCATAGTATTTTTAACCTAGAACATTTTCCTGAGCTAACCCAATTAAAAGGTAGAGTTGCTGTTCTGTCGGGCTTAACAGGACATGTTTACTATCATTGGATGTTCGATATTTTGCCGCGAATCGAACTACTACGCCTTAGTGGCATTGATCTCAACTCGATTGATTGGTTTGTCGTCAACTACAGCGCCAAATCTTTTCAAAAAGAAACTCTTAGCTGGCTAGAAATTCCCCTGGATAAAATTATCTCTAGTGATGAAGTGCCTTTTATTCAGGCAGAAGAATTAATCACGCCTTCTTTCCCGGGACAACTAGATTGGGTTCCTTATGGAACGATCAAGTTTCTGCGCCAAAAATTCCTGACCAAAATCAGTATGGACGGATCTAAATTTAGTAAGAAAATTTATGTCAGTAGAGCCAGAGCGCAAACTAGACAAGTTATTAATGAAGACGCGGTAACTAAATTTTTGGGCACGTTGGGCTTTAAAACGGTCTTTTTAGAAGAAATGTCGATTCTAGAGCAAGTAGCTTTATTTGCCAACGCAGAAGTAGTTGTTTCTCCTCACGGCTCTGGGCTAACCAATTTAGTATTTTGTTCCCCAAAAACCAAGGTAATTGAATTATTTTCTCCCTATTACACCAGAACCGATTATTGGGTCATATCTCAGCATTTAGAGCTTGAACATTTCTATTGCTTAGGCGAAAACTTTAACTGCCCACCTTTAAGAAATCTGATGTATCAAAATGCAATGGCAGAGGATATTTCAGTTAATCTTAATGCTTTAGAGTTAATTCTTAAAGCTGCGGGAGTAAGTCACTAGATCAAAATTATATTTAGTTATGATGGAGTTGGATTAGCAAATAATTGCGATTCGATTTATTGATATAACTTTTATACTTGGGTTTTTTCTGTGAGTTCTAGCTACCTAATTCATTCCGTTGCTGAATGCGAATCTGCCTTTCGTGAACAAGAAGATCATCTTGAAAATCGTCAAATAGCATGTCGAAATCTAGGTAATCTACTTCAGGGAATTGGTCGGTTTGAGGAAGCGGTTATTTGGCATTCGTTTGCCTTAGACCCAGAACCAGATCTAACCAATTTACATTGCCAACTAGGCAGACTATATGCTCAGGAAAGCAAGTGGCAAAAGGCAGCAGCAGCTTTTGAAAAAGCACTTGAAATCAGACCAGATGCTCTGCATGTTCATTCTAATCTAGCTCAGATTTATGGTCATATTGGTAACAAAGCGGCTGAGATGGAGTCTTGGTATAAAGCATTAGAGCATAATCCTGAACTCATTAATGTCCAGGGCTATTACAAACTCAGTAAAGCATTTGGTCAGCAGCAGAAAATGGATCGGGCGATGTTTTGTCTGGAAAAAGCCTGCGAACTTGGAGAAGATTTTTTGCCAGCCCATTATGATCTAGCCGATATTTGGTTTTATCAAGGCAAGTTAGAAAAGGCAACAACAAAATATCAAAGCATAATTAATCAGGATGAGACGGAATATAAAGCTCATTTCAAATTGGGAAATATTTACCTTCGAAAACGCCGATATGAAGATGCGATCGCTCAGTTTTACAAAACAATTAAAGTCGCCCCAGAATATCCTTGGGCTTATCGCGATTTAGTAAAAACCTATCTCTTGATGGGAAAATGGGATCAAGCTATTTCTACTTGTAATTCAGTTCTCAACTTAGTCGAGGAGTTTCCTTGGCTGTATATTCAGTTAGGAGATGCTTTAGTCAAAAAGGGTCGAATTGCCGATGCGGTAACTAGTTTTAAAACCGCTTGTACGTTGCGAGGATGGCAAGAGTGTAGCGATCGCAAATATCATTTTACCCAAGATACTTTTAGCTATCGCTTAGAATTGTGGCAACCGCTTATCGAACCCCTAATGGGACAAAAAAATCTCAGAGTCCTGGAAATAGGATCTTCCCAAGGGATGTCTAGTTGCTGGCTGCTTGATAAAGTCTTAACAGATGAATCCTCAAAACTGATTTGTTTAGACACCCATTTTGATCCCAAGTTTTTAGAAAATTTACGAGCCACAGGCAGAAACGATCAAGTCGCGCTGATGAACGGCACAGTTAGCGACAGTATGAACCTCTTGGCAAAACATAGTTTCGACCTAATTATTCTGCAAGATCGTAATCGAGATAGTGAGCACGCTTGGCAGAATACTCAAGCAATTTGGCAAATTCTCAAAGTAAATAGCATGGCTATTTTTAATGATTATGGTTGGGTCAACCCTCAAAAACGACAACAAAACCCGAAACTTGGCATCGACAAATTTTTAACATCAGTTAATCAAAATTTTAAAGTGGTTAATCATACTCCCCAATCTTTCCAATTAATTATCAGCAAAACAGGTTGATTAGAAAAACAGGTTGATTCGCTAGCTGATTTTGATAAGCTGGCGATCTATCAAGCAGTTAAACCAAGCTGAACTCCAACAAAATTGACAACATTTAGGACAAACAGTACTTACAACTAACAACATCTTGGTAACTTCAGAAAACTTGCTAGCCAATCTAACTACTCGTGACCTACAAGGATGAAATCAACTAATACGCGATCGCAAATTCTCGATACGGCTCAAGAACTAATTCAAAGGCGCGGAGCCAATGCCATGAGTTACGCTGATATTAGTGAAAAAGTAGGTATCCGTAAAGCCAGTATTCACTACTACTTTCCTAGCAAAGAAGATTTAATTATCAATTTGTTAGACCGCTACAACGAGCAATTTTGCCAGCTAGTCGATCAGATTATGGCATCCTCTGAGTCATCAGCTACTAAGTTAAATCGTTACAGTAGCTTATTTGTGGCAACCTTGAGTAGTGGAGACCAAGACAAAGCTTGCCTATGTGGCATTTTAAGCGCAGAGCTAAAAACTTTAAACCCAACGGTGGTAGATCGGATTACTCAGTTCTATCGAGATAATGAGAATTATATAGAAGAGATTCTCAACTCAGGAATTAAGAGCGGAGAATTTTCATTTGCAGGAACTCCCCGCACAATGGCAAAATTGATATTCTCTCTTTTAGAAGGAGACTTATTAGTTGCTCGCGCAGAGGGAGGAGTTTCCAGAATCCAAGCAACAATTGAGCAAATGATGGCACTAATTAAAAGCTAAGTTGCTTAATATTGATGTTTCAGCTAAATAACAATCTCTAACGAGGGCGGTTGCTAATGAGATTTTTTAAGAACTCCTGCCAGTTCTCAAGTTGTTCCTTACTCGGTTGGACTTGTTGCCAAGGCTCTCGTAGCATCAAGCGTTGACAATAATTTTCTAGCTGGGGAAAAGAATCGAGAAAAAAACCCAACCGATTCGCTAAAATCAAACCATTTCCGGTGACAACATCTCCTAAAGTAAATTGTTGTTCCCCAAAATAAAGATGATCTGCCAATAACTCTGTCAGAAATTGACAGATCCTTTTAAGCTGGCGTCGAGCTGGAGAACGTTTTGCAGAGTTAGCATCTTCCATAATTAAAGGGATAATTTGAGAACCTAACTCACTATTGGTAACCATTTGCGCCATTTTTACTTTTGCTAAAATCTGGGGATCTTTGGGCAAAAGAGAGATATCAGGATATTTTTGCTCTAAATAATCGATGATTGCTAAAGATTCAATCACTCTAAATCCGTCATCAACAATCACTGGGATATGGTGAAAAGGACTAAGTTTGAGAAACTGAGGCTTTAATTGCTCTCCTTGACTCAAATTAACGACGATTGGTTCAAAACTAAGCTTTTTTTCGAGTAAAACTAGCCAGACTCTTCTTGCTAATGGCGATAGAGGATGATAGTAGAATTTCAGCATAAGCAATCAGTGAGGAACAATCTTTAGCCTACAAGATCAAAACACAATAGTCTTTTAGTCAATAAATAGTTCCTGTTGAGATCTCTGAAGGTATTAGCTAAGTTTCAGCAAGTTCAGAAAAATGATTAGCTGTAGTTCAAAGAATTGTAGTTTACACTATCAAAATTAATTTTTGGCGACAGAGTGACAGAAGATAAATATTCGAGATAAGAGTCGCTTTTACCAGTCCAAACTCAATTGGAGATAGCTATCATCATCCTTTTGATTATCAGTTTCTTGCTCATCTAATGACTTGAGTTGAAAGTTGGCTTCATCCCAAAATAGTGAACTTCCAGGGCGATCGCAATCTTTTTTAATCCATTTACTAAACACCTGTTTGCGACTATCTTCGGGAATTCTAATCTCATAGACCCGCACTCTTTTTTTACCTTTATTGAGACTTTCCGCCCGCAAATAATCTAATTTGCAGTCAATTTTTTCTAAAAACCGTCTCACAATCATGACTGGACTAGAGTTTTTAGCTAAACCGATTCCGGTCGCGGTTTTAATTTCTTGACGATGACTTAATGCCAACTCCGCCATTGTTTGTAAATCGGCATCTGTATTTCTCAGTTTGCGATCTTGATCTGCAAGTAAAACCGTAATTCCCAGTAGTTCCATTACGCCAACTACTGCACCTAATTGAGAGTTATTGAAGTCGGGAAAGAATAAACTACCGTTACCTTGAGCAATTAGTTTTTGAGCTACTTTGGCATCTCGATCTGCCAAGAAAGGACGACCGAGAGTCAAGAAGTAATGAAGACGGATCTTTTGATACCAAGAACTATCATCAAGAGTTACTAAGACAGGAGTAATAGGAACCTGATAACGTTGTTGCAATTCATATTTACGCAAACAGTGTCTTTCTTGAAGCGTTTTAACTAGCCGTTTTTTTAGACCTTGATACTGTTTTTCCGTTAGCAATGGAGCATCAGCGATCGCCTGACAATCTAAATCATAATTTGACTGACGGATTTCAGTAATCATATCTACTAAAGACTCAGCATCTGGAGCAGGCAGATCGATAGTTAAGGGTTTTTCGACCTTAGAGCTATCTAGAACAGTATGACCTTCCTCCTTAAGAGCAGAAAGAATCGACTCACGATAATTAATCGTGCTGGCATTATAACGAACTGCCATTTTTGCCCAACAAAGCAGCGACTCAGCCTGAAAACCAGTATCAATATCATCCAAGCTGGTCAAATCTGACTTTTGTAAGAGACGAATATTTAGCTGAGTAAGTCGGTGACTAGAATTGATTAAAGCGGGAATCGAAGTCGAACCATTGCCAATCTTTTGAAAACTATAGCCAGCACACCATAAATAGCGAGGAACATTACAGCGCAGACGGGCTAAAGTCTGTCTAACTGCGTTTTCACTCTGTACTCCCTGAGCGATCGCCCAAACAGAAGTAAAATGGGTTTTCAACTCAATCGAAATTCCTGTTTCTAGGCATGGACTTGCCAACACCAGATCATATTTCAATAAAATTCGGTCTAAATTGACGATGCAATTGTAAGCAGGATGATTTGGATCAGCCAAAGACTCAGAATCAATTCGCAAGATTTTGTGCTGAGGAAATTGTTGCTTGAAATAAACCTCAAGGGTTTGCGTACCCCACTTACTACTGAGCTTCTGAGCAGAAAGACAAACTAAAGGCTTCCCGCCTGCGCGAATATGAGTTTCTAAGTCATTAACTAGTTTTTTAGGACTCTTTCCTGGATAGTTATAAATCGTCCAAGCATCAGTATCATCTGGTTTCCACTGATTAGAAACAACATAAGGTGCAAGGTTTAACCCCGTTAAAGCGATCAAATAATCAAGGGAAATATCGCTCAAATCAGCATCGGCAACGTAAACTCGTCCTTGACTACTCAAAACATCTTGCAACAAAGTTTTTAAACACTGCAAAATTTCTACTCGATTATCCTTACAAGTAATCGAATTGAGACCATGCCACAAAACTTGCTCGACCTCATCGATAATTACAATACTATCTGACCAGTCCGCAGGATTAAACTTTGCCTGGGAATTAGTATGCAATGAGTCTACACAAAGACCATAACCAGACTGTGCTTTTTCAGTACTGACTTTTGCTTCAGTAATGTAAGGAATCCCAAAACGTTGACACAAAGCCCTCACCAATTGGACTCGATGACCAATAACTAAAATCTTTTTCTTATTTTTACGAGCATTGGTAACTATTGTTTCAAATAGCTTTGTTTTGCCAGTCCCCTTAGCCGATTTCAACCCGACTAACTTCGCACTATCAGGAATTTCAACAGCAGATAGAAAAGGGGAGTTAACATTCTGTTGCGAATCATAAGTTAATTTGCGCCAAGAATTAGCTTGCCAAGTCTCTAAGGAAACCGCATTTTGGTAAACCTCATCAAAACAATCTTTTCCTTGAGCTGAAACTAAATCATCAACACCTTTACCAAAGTCACTAGACCAACTAACTACCTTACTTTGACAGCCAGCGTGCTTAAATAGATAGCCAGTCTTTCTAATCGCAGCATTAACGGCTTTGACAGTATTGGGCTTCTCATCTTGATCAAAAACAAAATAAATCACTCGACCCTGAACTGCCAACTTTTGGAGTGGGGGAATCAGATGAGATTTACCAATTCTTTTCCCAAAATCATCTTTGGGAGTGCGATAGCCACTATTAATTCCAGGTAAGCCAACAGCAGCATAGCCTAAAGACAATAGAGTTCCTGCTTTTTTTGCCCCTTCAGTAAGGCAAAGGGGAACTTCAGGATGTCGACACAGCCACCGCCAAAAACCAAGATCGCTTAGACTAAGATTAATATCTTCTTGGATATCTATTTCATAGCGATCGGCAATTTTTTGCCACAAGTGCAATGGGGTTTTAAGTGCAAAGATCCTGGTAGCGGTCTTAGGAGGATGTTCATATTTAATTTTCTTCTTTTGATCCGAATTGAAGCGAGGAGAAGTTGGTTTAAAACAGCCCCAAATATCTTCCTCTCCTGTTAGTAAATCCATCCCAGAACACCACCAACCGCCATTGGTCAAGTG
>CALKUU010000333.1 GCA_937996665.1 uncultured Xenococcaceae cyanobacterium
TATGCTTTTGTTTACTCACGGCAAGGTGCATTAATGACTAGCAAAGGTGTGCCGACGAGTGTCTGTTTTGGCTTTCTTAATTCTTTGCTGCAAGTGATTGCGATCGAAGAGCCAGATTCTATGGCGATCGCTTTTGATTTACCCCAGCCCACTTTTCGTCATCAGGCAGATAGCAACTACAAAGCAAATCGGAGCGAAACCCCTGATGATTTTATTCCCGATATTCAGAATCTACAAAAGCTATTAACAGCTTTAAATTTCACCATTACCTCTATGCCAGGCTTCGAAGCTGATGATGTGATTGGAACCATTGCCCAGAAGGCAGCAGCAGAAGAGTTTGATGTGAAAATTTTGAGTGGCGATCGCGATTTATTTCAGTTAGTAGACGATCAACGACAAATAGAGATTCTCTACCCCGATCCGAAGGGAATTAAAAGTACAAGCCAAAATTACAGTTATTTTGATCGCGCTGCTGTGATTGAGAAACTGCAAGTTACTCCAGAGCAGATTGTTGACTATAAAGCTCTGTGTGGAGACAAGTCAGATAACATTCCTGGGGTCAAAGGTGTAGGTGATAAAACCGCAGTGAAGCTCTTGAGTGAATATCAAACTCTCGATAATATTTACCAAAATATTGATAACCTCAAAGGCGCTGTCAAGAAGAAACTAGAAACCGATAAAGATAACGCTTACCACTCTCAATTTTTAGCCAAGATTGCTTTAGATGTTCCTGTAGAAGTAGATTTAGATTCTTGTAAGTTAGGCGAATTTGACTCGGATAAAGTAGATGCCATTATTCAAGAATTAGAACTAAAAAAAATTGGCGATCGCATTAACAAGATCCTAGTTAAAGATTCGTCTCAACCACAACCTCAGCAAGCAGAGACCTCAAAAAAAGTAGCCAAAGCAAAAACTCAACCTGTTGCCGAATCAGCAAGTAAGCAGCTATCCCTTTTCGAGCAAGCAGAACCAGAACCAGATTCAGACCTACAATCAAATTCAGTAGAAAGTCAGCCAGAACCACAACCGCTAATTATCACTAGCAATATCGAACCTCGGATTATCGATACAGAGGCAAAACTAGCGGAACTGATCCAAATTATGCAAACCCAAACCGATCCTGAAAATCCCGTGGCTTGGGATACCGAAACCACCTCTCTAGAACCTCATCAAGCTGAATTAGTCGGAATTGGCTGTTGTTGGGGAAAGGAATCAGATCAAGTCGCTTATATTCCTACTGCTCATCTTGAAGGTCAGCAGTTAGAGAAATCTTTCGTTCTCAGCCAATTAAAAGAGATTCTCGAAAGTAAGCAATATCCCAAAGCACTCCAAAACGCTAAGTTTGATCGCTTAGTTTTGCAATATCAAAATATCAATTTGCAAGGGGTCGTCTTTGACACCATGCTTGCTAGTTATTTGCTTAACCCCGATCAAGCTCATAATTTGACTAGTCTCTCTCATCGTTATGGGATCGAGATGATTGCGCTTAGTTTCAAAGATTTGGGTCTTGGGAAAGGAGAAACGATCGCTAATCTGGATATTGCTACCACTGGCAAATATTGTGGTCTCGACTGTTATGCCACCTATTGTCTAGTCGCTCACATGCAGGAAGAGTTAGCTCAATATCCTGATCTAGCTAAATTACTTAAGGAGGTTGAGCAACCATTAGAAGTCGTTCTCGCTCAGATGGAATCTATAGGTATTGCCCTCAATACAGACTATCTCGCCCAATTTTCTCAGGTCTTAGGCGTAGATCTTCAAAGACTGGAAAAATCTGTTTTTGAGGATGCAGGTGAAGAATTTAAACTCAATTCTCCTAAACAATTAAGCGTAGTTCTTTTTGAAAAGCTTGGTCTTGATCCTAAAAAGTCTCGTAAAACCAAAACTGGTTATTCAACTAATCAGGCTGTTTTAGAAAAACTCAAAGATGATCATGCGATCGTGGAGCATATTCTGGAATATCGCACCTTAACTAAACTCAAATCAACCTATGTTGATGCTTTGCCTGCATTGATTAGATCTAATACTCAAAGAGTCCACACTGATTTTAACCAAGCAGTAACCTCCACTGGTCGGCTTTCTTCTTCTAACCCAAACTTACAAAATATTCCGATTCGTACTGAGTTTTCTCGCCAAATTCGGCAAGCTTTTATCCCTAAACAAGATTGGCTACTCGCTGCGGCTGACTATTCTCAAATTGAGCTGAGAATCTTAGCTCATCTCAGTCAAGAGCCTGTATTAGTGGACGCTTATCGTAAAAGTTTGGATGTTCATAAAGTGACGGCACAACTGTTGTTTGAGAAAGAGGAAATCAACTCTGAAGAAAGACGATTAGGAAAAATAATCAATTTTGGAGTTATTTATGGGATGGGGGCAGGAAGATTCTCCCGTGAATCAGGTTTAACTACAGTAGTTGGTCGTGAGTTCATTAATAAGTATCGACAGCGCTATGCCAAAGTTTTTGAGTATTTGGAATCGGTGAAAAAATTAGCGGTTACCCAAGGTTTTGTGACTACTATTTTGGGCAGAAGACGTTATTTTAATTTTGCAAGTCGAAATCTCATAAAACTCAAAGGCAAAGACCCTAACCAAATTAATCTTGATGAGGTGGATTTTGTTTATCAAGATGCCCAGTTGTTAAGGGCTGCTGCAAACTCGACTATTCAAGGTTCAAGTGCTGATATTATTAAGATCGCGATGGTTAAATTGCATGAAATTTTGAAGCAATATCAAACAAATTTGCTCTTACAAGTTCACGATGAATTGGTGTTTGAGCTGCCTCCTGAAGAATGGCAAGAGTTAGAACTCATTATCAAGCAAACAATGGAAGAATCGGTCAGTTTAAGTGTCCCTCTAGTTGTTGAAATTAATTCAGGCAAAAATTGGATGGAAACAAAATGAGAGGTTATTTAGCTGGAACTATCTTCAAAATTGAGCCGACATCCATAAAAATTTGTCTGATTTATGTCGAAATAGATTTTGAGTGTAGATGAGATTCTCATTTTTGTTACAAAAGTTAACTTTTTTGTGATAGAAAACGTTATTTCTTGCAATGGGCTCTAACAATAGTTACACTTCTTTAAATAGTAGGAATTTTATGAAATCCTAAAATAAGACTGTTTACCTAAAGCTTAGGATTTGGATTTAGTAGCTATCACAGGCGATTTAGACTATTCACAAAGCTAAGTAATCAGACAAAAAAAATACAAATTAGAACATAAGAAAAAGTGAATTTCCCTTATCCAAGTTTGGATCTGGTTTCCTTTTTTTCACAGTCTAAAAATAGATAAATTCGTTACTCAATAGGAGGAGTGTAGTCAATGGGACTACCTTGGTATAGAGTTCATACAGTCGTCCTGAACGATCCAGGTCGATTGATTTCTGTTCACTTAATGCACACTGCTCTTGTAGCAGGTTGGGCTGGTTCAATGGCTCTTTTTGAACTAGCAACCTTTGACCCCAGCGATGCTGTCCTTAATCCTATGTGGAGACAAGGAATGTTCGTGCTACCTTTCATGGCACGTCTAGGTGTATCTGCTTCTTGGGGTGGCTGGAGCGTTACAGGAGAAACTGGTGTTGATCCTGGCTTTTGGTCTTTTGAAGGTGTTGCGATCGCTCATATCGTTCTTTCAGGTATGTTATTCCTTGCTGCTGTATGGCACTGGGTTTATTGGGATTTGGAATTATTTGTAGATCCTAGAACAGGTAGACCAGCTTTGGATTTACCTAAAATGTTCGGTATCCATTTATTTTTATCTGGATTGCTTTGCTTCGGTTTTGGAGCCTTCCACCAAACTGGTCTTTGGGGACCTGGGATGTGGGTTTCCGATGGTTACGGACTGACTGGTCATGTCCAGGCAGTAGCGCCGGAGTGGGGGCCTGCTGGATTTAACCCCTTTAATCCTGGGGGAATCGTAGCTCACCATATCGCTGCTGGGATTGTTGGTATTATTGCTGGTCTGTTTCACCTTAGTGTTCGTCCTCCTGAAAGGCTCTATAAAGCCCTGCGGATGGGTAACATCGAGACTGTTCTTTCTAGCTCGATCGCCGCAGTATTCTTCGCAGCTTTTGTTGTAACTGGTACTATGTGGTACGGAAATGCTCAAACTCCCATCGAGTTGTTTGGTCCTACCCGTTACCAATGGGATCAAGGCTACTTCCAGCAAGAAATTGCTCGTCGTGTAGACACTGCGATCGCTGATGGTGCGACTGAATCTGAAGCTTGGTCAGCCATTCCTGAAAAACTTGCTTTCTATGACTATGTAGGAAATAGCCCAGCTAAAGGTGGTTTATTCCGTACAGGTGCTATGGATAGTGGTGATGGAATTGCCCAAGAATGGTTAGGTCACGCAGTATTCAAAGATGGCGAAGGTCGTGAACTATTTGTTCGTCGTATGCCTAACTTCTTTGAAACTTTCCCTGTTGTTCTTGTTGATGCTGACGGTGTAGTCCGTGCTGACATTCCTTTCCGTCGTGCTGAATCTAAGTACAGTATGGAACAAAGTGGTGTTAGTGTTGCTTTCTACGGTGGAGCATTAGATGGTCAAACATTTAGCGATCCTCAGCAAGTTAAGAAGTATGCACGTAAAGCTCAACTAGGTGAATCTTTTGCCTTCGACACTGAGACTCTAGGTTCTGACGGTGTATTCCGCACTAGCCCTCGTGGTTGGTTTACCTTTGGTCATGCTGTGTTCGCATTGTTATTCTTCTTTGGTCATATTTGGCATGGATCTCGTACTCTTTACCGAGATGTATTTGCAGGTGTTGACCCTGAACTAGAAGAACAACAAGTAGAGTGGGGTTTCTACCAAAAAGTTGGTGACAAATCTTCTCGTCGCGAAACGCCCATCTAATTTTGGCTTTTTCTCTTTTGCTTTGATATCAAGGTAAAAGTTCTTAAAGAAGAGTCTTTGAGCGAGCTTCATACTGAATATCATATTGATCTCCTCAAAACTCTTCTTTTCATTGATAAAATTGTGATAGAAACATAGGCAGGTACAAAAATGGAAAGTGTTGCATATATCTTGATTTTGACCATGATGATTTCCGTTCTATTTTTTGCGATCGCATTCCGTGAGCCACCTCGGATTGACAAATAAAATAGTTAAGTCAAGTCAAACTAAGTATTTTTGATTTTTCTTTCAATTCTGAGCCCTTGTCCCTTTTTAATCTAGAAAGAAAAGATTAAACTGTGTTATGGTGACTCAGATTTTTGTTTTTGAACAAATAGATTTGTTGAGCTTAAAATTCTGAGTTCAAATTACTATTACTCAAAAGTACTTTGATTTAAAAGATATGAACAAAGACGGGCTTAAATTTATAAGTAGAAATTTTATTTATAGATAAAGAACCTCCCTAAAAAGGTGTTGGTTGATAGCTATCTTGGTTTAGCGTCCATTTGGCAAGTTAATTATGTTATGTCCTGATTGTCAGCATACAGAAAGTCGAGTTTTGGAGTCTCGTTCTACAGAAGGGCGGAGAAGTATCCGTCGTCGTCGAGAATGTCTAAGATGTAAGCAGCGTTTTACAACTTACGAAAGAATAGAGCTAGTTCCGATTACAGTAGTTAAGAGTGACGGTAGCCGAGAATCCTTTGATCGTTTCAAGTTAATGAGAGGAATTATTCGAGCTTCTGAAAAAACTGGGGTTACAACTCAAAAAATAGAAAGTATTGTTGATGAGATCGAAGCTAAGTTGCAGCAAAATACGGAAAGAGAATTTCCCAGTACTCGAATTGGTGGTTTGGTTCTAAAATATTTACGTCGAGAGAGTGAGGTTGCTTATATTCGTTTCGCCTCTGTTTACAGAAAGTTTCAGGGAATTAAGGACTTTATTGAAACTCTTCACGATCTTCAACAAGATAATTGGGATGATAATAATCGATCATGGGACAAGGCTGATAATGCTACAAAGACAAACAAAGATGATGCTGAGGAAGCAGTTGACTGCATTTCTTGATTTTTTCTTTATTAGTTTATTGCAAGATCTTTTCTTAATTGTTAGAAGATTTCGTTAGTTGTTAATGATTTGCGGAGTTGAGTAGAAATTTGGTGTCAGATTAAATACTTAAAAGTTTGTATAGCTAGCAATGAGGAGATACAATGTAATGATGGGCGATTTCTGCTAATACAGCATATAGTCAGTTTTAATTTACCAGTAAAACTATGGTTTATTTTATGGGATCTATAATCTATTAATCGCTAACTGACAAATGTGGGTGTAGGCTACACAGTCTTATAAGAAAGTGTACATCGACAGGAGGCATATCAATCAAGGAGATACAAAACAAGGAACTTCAAAATCACATGGTCAATCAGCAAGCAACAAGTACAAAAGATATTGGTTTTACTCACGAAGATTTCGCTGCACTGCTCGATAAGTATGATTACCACTTCAGTCCTGGAGACGTGGTTGCAGGAACAGTGTTTAGCATGGAACCAAGAGGGGCTCTGATTGACATCGGTGCCAAAACCGCCGCTTATATTCCGATTCAGGAAATGTCGATCAACAGAGTTGATGATCCTTCTGAGGTTCTTCAGGCTGATGAAACCAGAGAATTCTTTATTCTTACTGATGAGAATGAAGATGGTCAGCTAACTCTTTCGATTAGGCGAATCGAGTACATGCGTGCTTGGGAGCGAGTTAGACAACTTCAACAAGAAGATGCGACTGTTCGTTCTAATGTCTTTGCCACTAACCGTGGTGGTGCACTAGTCAGAATTGAGGGTCTAAGAGGCTTTATTCCTGGTTCTCATATTAGTGCTAGGGAAGCTAAAGAAGATCTTGTTGGCGAAGATTTACCTCTAAAATTCTTAGAAGTTGATGAAGAGCGCAATCGTCTCGTCTTGAGTCATCGCCGTGCCCTAGTTGAGCGGAAGATGAATGGTCTGGAAGTCGGTCAGGTTGTGATTGGTTCAGTCCGTGGTATCAAACCTTATGGTGCCTTCATCGATATTGGTGGAGTGAGTGGATTGCTTCACATCTCTGAAATTTCTCATGATCATATTGATACGCCTCACAGTGTCTTCAACGTTAATGATGAACTTAAGGTCATGATTATCGATCTAGACGCCGAGAGAGGAAGAATCTCCTTATCAACTAAGCAACTAGAGCCAGAACCAGGTGATATGCTCAAAAACCGCGATCTCGTATTCGAGAAAGCTGATGAGATGGCAGAGAAGTATCGCCGTAAGTTGTTAGCTGAAGCGGAAGGCATTCCTTTAGAAGAAGAGATTCCTGAAGCTGTTGAAGAACCAGTTGTAGAGGAAGCAGTTGCTGAGGAAGCAGTTGCCGAAGAAGCCGTTGCTGAGGAAGCAGTTGCCGAGGGAGAAGTAGCAGAAGAGCCAGCGGCAGAAGAGGCTGGAGCTGATGAAACTGAGGCTGTTGCTGAGGTTGAAACAGAAACTGTAGAAGGAACTGAAGAACAAGAGGTAGCTGTTTCTCAGCCTGAGTAAGCAGATCGATTTTCTTAGTTTCTCAATAGCTTAATTTGGAGGGTAGAGATTGTTAATGTCTCTCCCTCTTTTTATTTATTTGTGAATCTAAATGGTTGATGTAGTCTGTCACGGTCTAACTTTTACTGGGGTCGAAGCTATCTTTTTTGATAAAGATGGTACTTTAGAAGACTCCCGTTTATTTCTCTGCAAATTGGCTAGGAGAAGAGTTAAAGCAATAGTTACTATTGTTCCTGAACTGGAAGAAATTGCCGCGAATTTATTGCTTACTTTTGGTATTGGCGATCGCGAAGCGCCTTGTCAAAGTCAAGATCGCGAAGCGCCTTGTCAAAGTCAAGATCACGCAGTGCCTTGGCAAAGCCAAGATCTCTGTCTTGATCCCCAAGGACTGATGGCTGTCGGTAGCTATCAAGAGAATAAAATGGCTGCTGCTGCTTATATTGCTAGTCGAGGTTATAGTTGGTGGGAATCACAGGAGCTTGCCGAACAGGCATTTCATCAAGCAGGACGACAAATTGTTCCTGATCTCGATACAGCTCCTCTTTTTCCTGGTTGCTTGGAAGTGATTAAATCTTTGCATGACTCTGGATTAAAGCTGGGAATTATCTCGGCAGATTCTATTCAAGGGATTACCAGTTTTGTCGAAAGAGAAAATCTTGGTGATTATTTTCAGCTTTTGTTAGGTAGCGATCGCGATTTGAGTAAACCAAATCCGCTACTTTATTTAAAAGCTTGTGATTTACTGGAGGTTGATCCCCAAAATACACTCATGATTGGGGATGCGATCGGTGATATTACCATGGCAAAGCAGGCTCATGCCCAGGGGACGATTGGCATTACCTGGGACGCTCATGCAACACATTTATCCTCAGCAAGCGTGACAGTCGATAACTTAACAGCGATTAGGTTAATCTAAAGAGCTTTGACAACTTACATGCTGCTGAACCTTAAAGAAAATAGGCTACAGGAAAATAATGAATAAAGATCTACTCTATTCATTATTCAGAAAGCTTTTTAAAGACTGGGTTTTTGAAAACTGAAATAGGGAAAGTTTAGTTTTGAATGTCACTCTTTTGGTCATCACCCAAACAAATTCCTAATCCTCTAGCTGTTTTGACCAAAGTACCTACAGGATCAACTGCTCGATAATCTTTAATCGCTTCCGCAATGGGTACAGATTTGACCGATCTCTCTTGCCAAGTAACCATTTGATCGTATTTTTCTTGTTTGATCAGCTCTACTGCTGCTACGCCAAAAGCAGAAGCCAAAATTCGGTCTAAAGGAGAGGAAATACCTCCCCTCTGAGTATGTCCCAAAACCGTAACTCTAGTTTCCGCTCCACTCATTTCGGTAATTTTTTCAGCTAAATACTGACCGATTCCACCTAACCGACAGTCAGCAAAATGTCCTTGTTCGAGTAATTCCCCACTCTCTGTACACACAGCTTCCGAAACGATTACGATCGAATAGTCTCTGCCTCTGGATTGTCTTTCTTTAATCTGTCGACAAATATTTTCTAGCTTGTAATTTATTTCCGGGATTAAAATAATATTCGCACCTCCAGCTATTCCCGCATTCAGTGCGATATGTCCTGCATCTCTGCCCATTACTTCCACGATCATGACTCGACTGTGACTAGCTGCGGTGAAGTGCAGACGGTCTAGAGCCTCGGTGGCGATGTTAACGGCAGTATCAAATCCAATTGATCGCTCAGTAATACCTACGTCGTTATCAATGGTTTTAGGGATACCTACTAGATTGATATTTCCCTGCTGTGCTAATTTTCTCAGGATAGCGAGACTTCCATCCCCACCAATGCCAATTAAAGCGTCAAGACCAAGTTGGTGATAGCCTTCGATAATTTCGTTAGAGCGATCAGCTAAGCTACCGTCAGGCATAGGGAACGCAAAGGGATCTCCCTTGTTTGTTGTCCCCAAAAAAGTCCCGCTCATAGTTAAAAAAGGGTCTACTTGCTTCACTTCTAGCTGAATTGCTTCAGGAGGGCGAGACATCAAACCATGGGTTGCCTTGGATATACCCCAAACTTCCCAACCATGAACTTTGATGGCGCATCTAGTAACCGCTCTAATTACAGCATTCAACCCCGCACAATCCCCACCACTCGTCAAAATACCAATCTTCTTTTTTTTGTTCATATCTCATTCAGCTCATATAGTGAGTTTGATGCAAGCATGAATCGGCATGCTATCTCTTTTGAAAACAAGTCACTCCAGTTTTCAACTTAATGAACCAATTCTCTAAATAATTAAACAAGTTTCAATAATTGAGCCAATTTAGGATTTTACAGTCTAGAAGAGAATATTAATTTTTGGCATTATTCTAACTTTAGCCATCATTATCAAACTATTAGGTGTTTAGTGTTATTCCTCAACCAAATAACTATTCTTGGTGAAAGTGCAAATTATCCAAGGTAACTTTGGCAAGTCACAACTCTTTTTTGGCATATCAACGCAAATAAAATTTTAAGTATTATGGTTTCTGAATTATTAAAGCTCAACAGTGAATGGAAATTGAAGGTAAGAGAATCCTTTGCTATTAATCAGTTAACCCAAAAGGCGATCGCCGAAAATTTGAGTATTTCAAAATCATCGGTTTCTAAATTTGTTAATAGTCAACCGATCGCTGCCAATAACTTTATTCGAATTTGCCAAGCTTTAGATTTAGACTGGGGCACTGCATCTCAAGAAGAACCCCAAAATGCCAGCTTAATCAAATTTAAGTTCAAAGATGCCGATTTTAAAGTTAATCCTGGTGGAGAAATTCCTCCGCAAGAAATAGTTGGTCGTGAGAATCTAATTGAAACTATTTGGGATCGATTACAGCAACAAAGCTTGATTTTGATTGGCGAAAGAAGGATTGGTAAAAGCAGCACTCTCAAAAAAATGGCAACCGAAGCCGCAGAGGATATGTTGCCTATTTATCGAGACTTAGAAGGAATTAGATCCCCAATCGAATTTGTTGAGAAGGTTTGGCAAGATATTGAACTTTATTTACAGCAAGAAGGTAAAGCAACAAGGGTCAGAAACTTTTTAAGTCAAATCCAAGGATCTCAATTTACTGGTTTTCGCTTTTCGGAGATAGCTCAAGACCATTGGAAAAAGCTGTTAACTTTTGCTATCGAAGATGTGATTACTTTGCAAACCAAGCAATTGGTCTTTATTTGGGATGAGATGCCCCATATGCTGGAAAACTTTGCTGATGAATCGGCAATGGAAATGCTAGATACTTTGCGATCGCTAAGACAGACTTATCCAGATATCAGAATGATTTTTTCTGGTTCTATCGGTTTGCATCACATCTTCAAAAATTTGCAACAATCTGGCTACCGCAACGATCCTACCAATGATATGTTCACCATTGATGGACAACCATTGACCCTAGACGATGCTACCGAACTAGCTGCCTCTCTTTTAGAGGGAGAAAATATCGCTACTCTTAATATTCAAAAGTCAGCTAGAGAAATCGCCGAGGCAGTAGATTGTATCCCCTTTTACATCCACCATCTGATTAATCAACTTAAAAGCATTGATACAGAAGTTACTCACAGTGACATCGTTAACACCGTAGAAGAGTGTCTACAAAATCCTCTTAATCCCTGGAAAATGGATCATTACAGAGAAAGAATTGATAACTACTACACCGAAGACCAAAAACCTTATGTGCTAAATATTCTTGATCTACTTGCAATTAATCCTCCGATTAGTTTTCAGCAATTGTGGAAAATTTTGCACAGCGATCCTCAAACAAACAATAAGGAAATGTCTAGGACTATTCTTCGCTTGTTAATGAAAGACTATTATCTGACTCAAACGGGTAGTTTATACTGTTTCCGTTATCATTTAGTCCAACAATATTGGCGACTTTCTCGTGGTCTTTAACTCATTTTTAAAAGTGCAATAATCTTGGCAAATAAAGGTTCTGACCTGTTTTCTATGCTGAAAATAGTTGTCTTGCTTGTTAAGGGGACAACTTACTGGTAACTTCCAAGCTCTTTTTTACAAGTACTTTTTAAGAAGTGCCGCTAGCTTATCTTTTGTTGCCTGGGGGGCTTTATCCAAAGGAGTAAGAATGGCGTACTTCAGCGCAGAATGAGCAGAAGATTCAGGTGGGTTAGTTGCTAGTCTTTTAACAGTTTCTTGAATGACTTTCTGAGCATTAACGGCATTTTTTTGTAAATTACCAATGATCATCTCAACTGTAACGCTGTCATGATCTGGGTGCCAACAATCATAATCGGTTACTAAGGCTAGGGTTGCATAGGCGATTTCAGCTTCTCTAGCTAGCTTTGCTTCGGTTAAATTAGTCATGCCAATGATAGAAGCATCCCAACTACGATAAAGATTCGATTCCGCTTTTGTCGAAAAAGCTGGCCCTTCCATACAGATATAAGTACCTCCCTCATGAAGATTACTATCCGTAAAATTCAGATCAGCTACTGCTCTTTTCAAGGTCTTAGCCAAGTTGTTACAGATTGGATCGCCAAAGGCTATATGGGCGACTAGTCCCTCTCCAAAAAAAGTTGCTGCACGATCCTTAGTACGGTCAATAAACTGATCTGGAATAACCATATCCAGAGGTTTGATTTCTGCTTTCAAGGAGCCAACAGCAGAAGCAGAAATTAGGTATTCTACTCCCATGGCTTTCATCGCATAAATATTGGCACGGAATGGCAACTCCGAAGGAAGCAGATGGTGGTTGCGGCCATGACGTGCCAAGAAGATTACTGGAATGTCATTGATTGTTCCAGCCATTAAAGCATCAGAAGGCGAACCAAATGGGGTTTCAAGTTTGATTTCCTGCAAGTTCTCTAAGGCTTCCATTTTGTAAAGCCCGCTGCCACCAATAATGCCAATTTTCGCCGTCACCATAATGTGTTTTTCTAACTATTTGTTTCTAGTAAATAACTGAATTAACAGTTTGCTCTGAACTTTTGATCAGCAAGCTTATAGTTCAATATTTTCGACTTGAGATCAACGAAATTAAGAGTAAGCTTTATCAAATTACGGTTGTTAAAACTCGCCGAAACTTTTACGTATCTTTAAAATAGGCTAGCCTACTCGATGTTGGTTTATTTTCCTTACTTAAGTCAAAGTCTATTGAGAAAAAGCAATTTAACTATTCCTGCTTACCCTCATTCTATAGAGCTATGGATCAGCATTTGATTAAGGCTAAATCAACACGATCTTCTTCTGGCTGAGAAACTTCTGCTGTGATATCTGGACCAAAGAATTTAGCTACTTTTGCTTGCTGTTTTTGCCAAGTTTCAAAAGGAACTAAAGGAGAATAGAATTGCAGGATCAAGGTATAAGCTCCATCAATGTTTGTTTCGTATAGGGAAACTAATTCTGGTCTTTGATCATCTGCTGGACTTAGTCCCACTCTTTCTAACGATTCATCTAAATGTGCTTCTTGACCATAACGAAAGCGAGTAATATCTTTCCGAACTTGGTTTTGAGTTGGAGTTGCTTGCTCTTCTCTCAAACTGACAATCTCCTCATTTGGTTCTTCGCTATAAGGAATGGGCTTAAGTTCGGCTGCTTTTAAAGCAAGACCCCCAAGCAAGATGGGAACTCCATAAAACAAGCCACCTATGTTGAGTGCTGCATAGTCTAAGGGATAAGCAATGATACCTATTGTTGTGATGAGTCCACCAACAACTAGTCCGACCATCGCTAGAGGAATTTTTTGTAATGCATTCATAAATAATATCTGGCTAAATTGTATAATTTTGTTAACTTTATTTATTTTAAAGCTATAACAACCTTGTAAGAGAGATTATTCGTAAATAAAATCATGGATCAAAATACTATCAAAGCAAAAGTTGCTCAAATCGCTAGCAAAAGAGATTATTTGATCAAGCTCTTGGAAATGCCCAATCTTGGTACGTTGAAAGTAGATGTTGATCAGGCGCTAGATGAGCTAGATGAGTTGTTGGATGAATTTGCCAAAACCTTTCCTGAGAATTAAGCAGTAAGAAGAATTAAGCCTAATTCAATTGATCTAGAAGTAGAGTTTTTAGCGATTAGTTTAGAAGTTAACTTATATAGGACTCAATAACCTGAATCTGAAATTTGGGGACGACAGTTTAATTTTTTCTCGATAATTTTGAGATGGTCAAATTGTTGCTTAATTATCTTCTGATTCTGTGTCTGATTTTGATTGCTAAAGTTCCTATATTCTTGTCCCTAGTTAAGGGTTAGGTTTTCTGGCTAGAATTAGTAAAGCCATGGCGATTAATTTCGTTTGTAAGCTAGGAGTTTTCAAGCGGTAAGTTCTTGTCTATTCCGCAGAGAAAGTTTATTTGACAGCTTATACAAACAAGAATCATAATAATGGTTTGTGTAAACTGTACTTTAATAAACCTTTGGCTAACGTTATCGTTATCGGAGCCCAGTGGGGTGACGAAGGAAAAGGAAAAATAACTGATTTATTGAGTCGCTCCGCGGATGTAGTAGTTCGCTCTCAAGGAGGGGTAAACGCAGGTCATACAGTAGTTGTTGCTGGACAGACTTTTAAACTGCATTTGATTCCGTCAGGTATCTTATATCCCGAAACAGAGTGTATTGTTGGTTCGGGAACAGTTATCGATCCTCAAGTTTTGATAGAAGAAATTGAGCAGCTCAAAGCTCTTAATGTTTCTGTAGACAATCTTTTTATCTCCCAAACTGCTCATGTGACCATGCCTTATCATCGTTCGATAGACATGGCTTCTGAGGAAAGAAGAGGTGATTACAAGATTGGAACTACTGGTAGAGGAATCGGCCCGACTTATGCCGATAAATCTGAGAGAACCGGCATTAGAGTTTTGGACTTAATGGACTCCGATCTTTTAAAAGAGAAACTAGAGTGGACGATTAATTATAAAAACGTAATTTTAGATAAGTTGTACAACTTGCCGCCTCTAGACCCAGCGGTGGTGATTACAGAGTATTTAGCCTACGCTGATTATTTACGTCCTCATGTAGTCGATAGCTCTCTACAAATTTATCAAGCGGTTCAGGCGAAGAAAAATATTCTGTTTGAAGGTGCGCAAGGAACTTTACTTGATCTAGATCATGGGACTTATCCTTATGTAACTTCTTCTAACCCGATCGCTGGTGGTTCTTGTGTTGGGGCAGGAGTTGGCCCTACCATTATTGACCGAGTTATTGGCGTTGCTAAAGCTTATACGACAAGAGTTGGTGAAGGTCCTTTCCCTACCGAATTGAGCGAAGAGGTTGGTGAAATTCTTGGCGATCGCGGTGCGGAATTTGGCACAACTACGGGTCGTCGTCGGCGGTGTGGTTGGTTTGATGCTGTAATCGGTCGCTATGCAGTGAGGATTAACGGTCTTGATTGTGTGGCTGTAACTAAGCTAGACGTTCTAGATACCCTTGAAGAAATCAAAGTCTGTGTCGCTTATGAAGTAGATGGTGAAACTCGTCATCACTTCCCTAGCAATGCCGTTGATTTTGCCAGTTGTAAGCCAGTTTATAAAACTTTGCCTGGTTGGCAGCAAGACACCACGAACTGTCAAAAGTTAGAAGATTTGCCTGCGAAGGCATTGAGCTACTTAAAGTTTTTGGCTGAGTTGATGGAAGTTCCTATTGCTATTGTTTCTCTAGGTCCTAGTCGCGATCAGACCATTATTGTGGAAGATCCGATTCACGGACCTAAAAGAGCATTGCTCGATGCTGATGGAACACCGGTTGTAGCTGGTTCTTAGCTCTTTTGTCTTTGAACAGCAGAGAAGATATTGAGTGCGATCTTGATTTAAGTACTCGCACTTCGAGATAATGATTTGTTCTTGAAATTTTTAACCCTTATTTTTTTAACTTCCGAGTAACTAAGATTATGAGTATTTCCGTTACATGTAAAACTAGATCAGAAGAAAGTAAGCCTAGAGCTTTACGCCGTGAGGGATTACTTCCTGTTGCTTTGTACGGGCATGATGGGGCTAACTCTGTTTCTTTAACTATGCCCGCCAAAGAAGCGCAGGTATTGCTTAAAAAAGCAGCAATTAATAATACATTGGTAGATCTAGAAGTTCCTGAATTGTCTTGGAATGGCAAAGCTTTAATTAGAGAAGTTCAAGCTCATCCTTGGAAAAGAACTCTTTATCACCTCAGTTTTTTCTCAGTATCTGCCGATCAAAAAGTTAATATCGTTGTGCCAATCGAAATTACTGGTGAAGCCGCAGGTGTTAAAGAAGGCGGTATCTTAGAGCAAAATCTTACTGAGTTCAATATTAGTTGTGCCTCCAGCGATATCCCTGAGTCGATTGAAATTAATGTTAGCAACTTTGTTTTGGGAACTAACTTGAGCGTTGGCGAGGTTGTCCTTCCTGATGGTGTAACTGTTCTTGATGATACTGAACAAACGGTCTTTTCGATTGTTGCTCCTGCGAAAATGGCAGTTGAAACAACTGAAGAGGTGGCTGAAGGAGCTGATGCTGAGGCTGAAGCTGAAGCTTAATTTTTTAAAAAATTATATTTTTTGTGCAGAGTTAATTGGTTTAACTCTGCAATTTTTTTTGAAGAATTTTTGAAGATAGAAATTGTCTGGAGATCGACCAGTCGGTTATGAAGTTCCTTTAAACAATCCTTGGGGACGAATAAATAAGATTACAATCATAATCATCAAGGCAACCCCAAGTTTATATTGTGAGCCTAAGAGAGGAACGCTTAGTTCTTGGGCTAAACCAATAACGAAGGCTCCTGCGATCGCTCCGTAAGGATTGCCTATTCCTCCTAAAATAACTGAGGCAAACATCGGTAAGATCAAAAACCAACCCATATTTGGTCTGACGACTGTAATTAATCCGTACATGCCCCCCGCCAAAGCAGTTAGGGTTCCTGTGATAATCCAGGTCCACAAAACTACTTGTTCGACATTAATTCCCGATACCCTAGCTAGATCGACATTGTCGGCAACAGCTCGCATTGCTTTACCGATTTTGCTATTTTGCAGTAAAAAATAAACTCCAGCGATCGCTAAAAGAGCCAAGCCAATAACCACAATTCGGTAATAAGCAAATCTTAAATCTCCGAACTCCAAAGCTCTAGCTACTGGTAAATCATAAGACTGATTGCTTCCACCCCAAATTAACAAAATGGCATTGCGTAAGAATAAAGCCAAGCCAATAGAAATGATAATTAAGGTGGTTGAACTAGCTCTGCGATCGCGCATCGGTCTCCAGAGTAATAGTTCGCTGATTAACATCGCAATGGTTGTGCCAACTGCACCAATCAGCATGGATAGCCAGATGTTAACGCCCTGGGTATTGGTAAGCCAAGTTAAATAAGCGCCCAGGGTCATAAAGTCGCCGTGGGCAAAATTTGATAAGCGCAAAATACCATAGGTAAGGGTTAAGCCAATAGCCGCGAGAGCCAAGACACTTCCTACTGTCAAGCCATTTAGTATTAATTGGGGATCCATTTTGAGTTGACTCGGCTGTTGTTAATAACTTTTATTGGGGGTATCAGGCAAAAAATTTTAAATTACTAGATTGCCAAACCAAATTTTAGTGATTTTTATCTAGTTATACAAGATATCCCCAGTTATTCAGCTAAAAAGTTATTTCTCTCCAAAATTGAGTGGATCTTGATCTCGACGATGCTTAGTCGGAATTGGCTCACCTTGTTTTGTCCCAGCTAATGAGGCGGTTTTTTCTAAAGCAGTTTTCAATCTTTTAGCTGCATAGATTGACATATCTCTAGGTACACTAATGCGATCGCGTAAATAACGTAAAGCCGCATCCGAACCTTTTGGCGATGTACATACTTCGTCGCTCATCATCGTTGTCAGGGCGCATCTTAAAGCCTCATCAACCAGATTATTCTCAGCAGGATTAACCTTAATAATATTGTCCCGATGTTTGAGTACCCTTTGCAAAGCCTCTGCTTTGGAAGTTTCTGGCTCGGTGTATTTCACATCTGGCAGTTGGAACCAATCTCCTTGATCAACTAGGGTTTGATTCGTCTTTGCTTCTTTAGTTTTATTCGACCAGCAGCCACCCATTTGTGGAGGCAAATCGTGAGCATGGGTATGAAAATCGCTTTGGGTGCCGCGATAGGTAGGTCTTGTTTCCATGGCATCGAACCAAGCGGAGAAACGAGGATTTTCTTCTCTTAAAGAATAGCCTTTGTAATAGTACAAGCTGGCATTCATTCTCTCTACATACGGCGTAAAGATCGTATCTACTGTACTAAACTCATCTAAAAAATAAGGCGAATCAGTCTGGACTAAAGCATCCTCGACAATCTTAACTACTGTTGTAAATTGTTCACGATTGCGCTTATCCGCTCCAGGCATCATGGCAGGATAGCAAAGCCAACCACACCAAGCTCTAAATAACAATCTTTCAAGTTTCCGAAGAGTTAGAACTTGCGGTTCATTCATGCCGTATTGTAATGTCCCGAAAGCTTGCTCTAAGGCAATTAAAATATCGTCGCTTTCAGTGATGATTTGTCCGTCTAGTTTTAGGGCTGGCAACATTCCCGAGGGGACAATTTGCTTATACCACTGCTCTTTCACCCCGTAACAAAACATGGTTACTTTTTTGATGCGGTAGGGGATGTGCTTTTCTTCGAGCCAAAGCCAAATTTTCTGACAGTAAGGGCACCAAGCATGGCGATCGCGATAGAGAGTAACCCTAACCTCGGACTCGTCATGTCCGAATAATCTCAAATTGGCTTGAGAATTGGTGTTGCCATTAACCCTATCTATTTGCCAATCGGTCAATTTTGCTAGTTCTTGCCAGCTTAAAGGTTCGCTCATTTGTTCGGTTACAGTGAAAAAATTATAGTTGCTAAGCTAAAAGTAGTTAAATCTAAGTATAAGCTCGATTGTTAACGCTCTATTATCAAGAATTTAGATTTGCAAAAAGGCAATTTTTCAAAGTGACCAGTAATGTTGGTTACGCTTAGATTTTATTCTCTCAAGTGACTATTTCAGTGTGTTTCTCTACAATCAATTTGCTGTCATCAATTAATTGGGAAACTGGCATCCAAACTACTATCTCTGTGGCTATAGCGATCGCTGATTGCTCTACTTGGTAAATCAATTCTAAAATTCTAGAACCAGAAATATACGTCATCTTGATAATTGCGATACTTCCCGACAAATATCCCCTAACCCTAGTATTAATCGACGTCATCATTTTTGTACGTCTTTCTAATAGAAATTTAGTTCCAGCAAGAATCTAATTTGCTAATGTTTTTAGCTCACCGTGATTGTCACAGAAACTCGATATTATTCCATTGTCATTAATTAGTCTGGGGTAATTAGTCTGGGGTGGAATATACCCTACTCTCTTCTAGATCGTTAGGAGTAATCCAGCCTCCTCGGATCATAGCTTCCATCAAGGCGGCTTCCTCCTCAAAAGGTTCATCCTCTATCGGCTTGCTTATTTCGTCTGCAATTGACAGTGCAAATCTCTCTTGATTGGATTCCTCTCCACTATTCAAAAGATTTGGCATCTCAACTGCTCTCGTTTTTTGTTCAGAAGAGGAAGCTATTGGATTTGAGTAAGTGCTTTGAGTGACTCGAAGTGATTCAATCCAATCCAAGATAATAGCCATATCATCTTTGTTAAAGACCTTAAACATTGATCCTTCAAAGTTGAATAGTTTGATCAGCCTACTCTCTTTAGGATTTTCTGTATTCACATAACCTTCCCTCACCAAACTTTCTAGCAATTGATCAGGATTTTTAAATAACTTTGATAGGCTCTGTCCACCTATTAATACTGCTCTGTGAATTGAATCGGCAACCGTAGCATGTTTTTGAATAAGATCCATCATCTTTTGTTTTGCTGGATCTGTTAGCTCTGGAAAGTAATGGGGATTGTCTGGATCATGTAGATTAATGTTGATCTGTTTGCGATCGACAATTAATAGTCTGTTGATTAATTCGAGTCCAAAATCTTCAAGAGTCGCCCAGGCTACATAACCATTCCAAATACGATCCCACATCTCTTGGACTAGAGAATCTCCGCCTTCTTCTTGTTTGGTAGCTAAATACAATTCGATCGCTTCTTTCGCTAAAAATCCATGTCCCCCACCGATATTATCAATAGCAGTGTGGAGACGATAAAAAGTAGAATCAAGTCCGCGTTTTTCAAAGGACTTGACCTTCTTATAAGAAGTAGGGGTTGTCTCCCATTCCTGGAAGAGGGTCATCCCCAGTAGTTCAGGAAGGAATTGATTAGGAAATAAGCTCATTGCCGCTTGGAAAACGGGGTCAATAAATGCCTCATCTAATAAATCTGGATATTCTGCAAAAGCTCTAGATGTTACTGGGGGAAGAAAAATTTCATTGTTGGTCAGAAGGGATTGATAGACATTGGCATGATTTTGTTTTGCTTCTCCGTTGCCAGCTTCGTCTGCCCAGATTGAGAAAAGTCTTGCTCTGACCTCATCAGATGGTAGAGCTGGCTGAATATTTTGTAACCATGCCCCATCGAGGAGATTGGCAGGTGCGGATTGCATTAATAGTTCTTTGATCGCACTATTGGAAAATCTTCCTACACTGTATTTTTTATCTTCGATAATAGGATTTTTTTCTTTGTCATAGCCAACTGTAGCTGGGTAAGTAATGATTCCTGAGTCAAAGGCACAGGGTATAAACATTTTCTTTTCAAGATTTTGGTAAATCTGTGTCATCCGAGCTGAAAATGCTTCAGGGGTATAAGTAAATTTATTGTATAGTCCCGAAACTGAATGCTTTTGACTATTTTCTGGCTCCAAACCTTCATAGTTGGCTTGATCCAAGAAATATCTACCTATTTCTTTTGCGGTTTCCCTAAACTCAGGAAACATTTCAATATTTACGAGTTTATAAAAAAATTCGCGAAATTGAGTATTGCTATAAAAGGGTTTCATAAAATTTTAAATATCGCACCAATAAGCCCATCCTG
>CALKUU010000334.1 GCA_937996665.1 uncultured Xenococcaceae cyanobacterium
AATTGATCAAGATTAATTGGAGTTTTGTTAAGTGTTGGCTTGAAGTGTAATCACTCGCAATCAAAAGTTGGAAGTTTAGATCAAAGCTCTATGGAATCTGAAGTGGGAACAAGGCGATCGCTGAACAGAAAGGATCTTATCCCTTATTCTTAAATAATTTTCGAGATAGTACTCATTAATTATCTTTGATTATTTTTTTGTACTCTGCTGCGGCTGCTTTTAAGTTTCCATTCGGTTCGGGTGGATTCAAAATTGCATCTACAAGAGCTTCAAGAATGATTTATTCATTCTTTTCAATATCTAAAGTTACTCCAATTCCTTTGTATTCACGCCATAAGCCTAATCTTTTTATTCTATACTCTATAAGCTGTTTTGAAACTCCATACTCTTGTGCAAATTTAGAAATATCTTTTTTTTCATTTACAAAATCAGTAATCACATTTTTGGGTACTAATGTTGCTGTTGCTAAATAAAAAGCATCATGTTCTTCGTTTTGTTCAAAAGTTCTTCCATAACCACTTGCAATCTTGGTTATTTTCGTAGGCTTATGACCCAGCCAAATGTGCCAATATTCTTCTAATAGGGTTGCTCTCTGGCGGGTTAAATACTGTGAATTATTCCAAACAATTACCCACCTCTCCATATTCGTATCAATTGGGATGCTCATTGCTGACCAATATTTCTTTGATATAGATGTTAACTGTTTTCTAAAGTCACTGTTCGCATCATAAAACTTTTCGATGCTTATGACTTCTACTCCATCAACCTTTAGAAGAAACGGGTCAATCGGTTGTTTCTTTGTTAAACCAATTTCACTTCGCAGAGTTTCAGCCATTAATTCCATTTGATCTTTTGATAAAGGGGTGGATGGTTGCTCCTCCATATCAAAAGTATCTTGGGGAATTTCAGTCTCATATATATGAGAATTATGTTTTTGTTTAAAAAAATTAGCTACATCTAAAAGACATTGAACTGTGTTGGAATCAATTTGTTTCTTTGCTCGGAAATGAACTAAAGCAACTCTATCAAACTTAAGACCTGCTTTCCTTGCATCTTTCCCAAGCCATTCTAAAATACGAATTTTAGTGTTGTTGTCGGGTTTTCCTTCCCCTCTTTCAATTCGCGCTAGTGTAGAAAAACTGACTCCAACTACTGAAGATAATTTTCTGAGGCTATATCCTTCTGACTCTCTTTTCTGTCTCAGAAGCTGAGTTAAAATTCTAGTTTCTTCATCCATAATAATTAAAATTTAACATTATGTGCTGCGATACATGTTGACACAAGAAAAAATGTTACCTACAATAATTTCTGTGCGATAGCACACCCAAGTACACAAAGTACCTAATTATGAAAATAAGACTAGCTCATCTACGTACACGCCAACAAGGAATTAATTTTGCTGTTTTTGAAGCAGATGCTCGTTCAAAGAATAATCAAGATAGGAGCAACCTACTTGCCGAGCTAACTCGAAAGGCAAGAAATTCGGGTTTAGCAATAGAAAAATCTGCATTAGCTTTCATGAGTTGCGGAAAAATAACTTTCTTCGGTTCTAACGATCTAGTTCGTTACTTATCTAATAACTGGGGAGATGACTGGACTCACAGCATTGATGTTTAGTTTTTGTCAAAAAACTATTTTGGCAGTAAGTATATTGTCAAATAATTAAGGGTCTCACACCCTTTTTTTGTAAAAGTCAAAGTTTTTTAAAATAGATAATCTCAAGAAGCTTGACTAAAAGCAATAAGGGTAATGTACCGCATAAAAATAATGAAGTTTTACACCAGGTATTATTCGCTCATACAAATGTCGAAACCACGAATTAAAGGATTTAACCAGCTAAGTTATAATATTTGTATTACTTAGTCTTAGAAACCATGTTTAAACTTAAAATCCGTAAAGTTGGCAACTCTCTCGGTGCAACCATACCCAAAGAAGTACTAGAGAAACTACGAGTTGAAGAAGGAGATACAGTTTTTGTGACAGAAACCCCTGATGGCGTGAAACTTTCCGCTTACGATCCAGAATTTGAAGAAGCCATGGCTGTTTATAAACAAGGAAGCCACAAGTATAGAAACGCAATGAAAGAATTAGCCTAATGAAAGAACCGATTTGGGTTGCAGAAAAAATAGTTTTAGCTATCCACGAAGACCAACTAGTTCAAAATGGTGGAAGCTCAGGGATCAGAGACGAGAACTTACTCGGTGCAAGTTTAGCCCGACCAAGACATCTTTTTACCTATGGTGAACCGACAATTTTCGATTTAGCAGCAGCTTATAGCTATGGCTTAGCGAACAATCACCCCTTTGTTGATGGGAACAAGAGAACCGCCTTTATGGTTATGTATACCTTCCTGGGCTTGAATGGCTATTGGCTAGAAGTAGACGAGATGGAAGTAGTCATCAAAATGGAAGGTCTAACGATGAATAAAGAGACTCAGGAATCGATATCTTTATGGCTAAAAGAGAATTCTAGATTTGAAAACTAGGCCGGATGCGATCGCTAAACTCCCCCCATCCAAAAAAATAAGCGCATGACCACTATTTACGAAATAAAGGGTCATACGCCAGCCAGTTTTCAAAAACTTTATAGCTAATAAATAGCCACCAACTATTCTTGGTTAGCTTTTCTAGTATCTTGAACAGCAATCCAAAAGAGAATCGCAGTAACAGGGATACTTACGGCAAGAATGATACTTGTGGTGGTGCTGCCTAGCTCTGGTTGTCCAGAAGTCAGCTCAAAAATCGATCCTACTGCTGCGATCGCGGTAATGCAGCATAAAAGTAAACAGATGCCACTCTTGGGGGTAATTGGGGTCACTTTAACTAATTTTCCTAAATCTTTTTTTATCTATGCAATTTATGCAGCTATTACTATTTAATCGGTTGGACGGCACTTAGAGCAAATCCTTTTTTCTTAAGCTCTTCGGTTAATGCCAAATCATTCTCAACCCGATCAACAAACATCACCCCATTCAGATGATCCATCTCATGCTGAATTACCCTAGCTAATAACTCGCTTGCTTGCAGTTTTTGAGGTTTACCATTTTCGTCTTTATAAGAAACCTCAATCGCTTCAGGGCGAACTACCTCTAAATAGACTCCAGGAACACTCAAACAACCTTCATCCGAGCCACAAGTTTGCTGACTAGAGCGTAGAATTTTGGGGTTGATTAAAACCAAAGGTGGCGAGTCAGGATCGTCATATTCGCAGTCGATGACGATTAACTGTTTATTTACCCCTATCTGTGGGGCAGCTAAGCCAATACCATCAGCGCTATACATGGTTTGCAGCATTTGGGTAATCAAGGTACGCAGCTTGTCATCAACCTTGCTAACCCGCTTGGCTGGCTGACGTAAAACGCGATCGCCCAAATAGTGAATATCTAAAGGAGGATTATCTAATTTTTTCTTTTCTACTGCAACAACTGTAGCCATGAATCTGCTTGTGGTTAAATTAGCTATTTTTTTTATCTTATCGTTTTTTGCGAATGCATGGCACTTCTTAGCAGGTCTTCCCACACAGCAAGCTTAAATTGAAGTTTAAATCATCCAATCTTATTAACTCCAAACTCCGAATTCCCCCCATTCGTCCCATCAAGTGGGATAACAAGGGCAAGCGAACTCGAAACTCCGAACTCCTATTCATTCTCCCAAAGACGACGACGAGGCAAGCCATTGAGACGTTGATGAGTATCTCTGAGTAAGCTCGGAATATCTAGTTTCTCTGGACAACGGGGCAAACAGTCACCACAGTCAGTACAGCGATCGCCTTTTTTCCCAGGAAACCAATGTCCAGCATTTTCAAACATCTGATAACGATATTGCCCAAAATCCGTCATCTCGTAACCTACTGCCAAATTTCGTAAGCGCAAAACTTCAGGGATATTAATTGTTTCGGGACAAGGCAAACAAAGATTACATTGACTACAGCGATCGCTCTTGAGAATATTGCGCCCATGTAGATCCAAATTTTGCTCGATATTCTCTAGCTGCTGAGGAAGTATGTCTGTAGCGGTAACTGATTTTTGCTGTAAACGATTTAGATCGATCTCTGCTGGACAACTTACCCCAAAACTAAGAGTCGTAATTTGCTGCTGATTGAGTAGCCAGCGATCATTAAATTCAATCGGGGTTAAGGGCTGACATAATTTTTGTAAGACTTCAGGTGGATTATAGAGTCTACCGCCCTTATCTATAGGGGAAATAATAAATACACCCAAATCCTTTTGCTGAGCTAGAGCGATCGCAGGAAAATTCCGTTGCCAGAAATAATAGTAGTGGAGATTAGCAAAAGCAAACAGATCCGTATTAATAATTTGCAGAATAAGCGCTAGAGAACCGTGAGAAGAAAACCCTAAATGCCTAATTTTGCCGAGTTTTTGGGCAGTTTGAATCGCAGCCAGACAGCCGTCAGCTTCACTGACCCACTGTAAATGTTGCTCGGTGTTAATTCCGTGAATTGCTAAGCAATCGATGTATTCGGTTTGTAAGTTCGCTAATGACTGATCGATCCATTCCGCCATCAAACTTGAACCAGAAGTAGGCGGTAACTTCGTGGTAATAAAAATTTTCTCTCTAGGAACTGCGGTTGGAGAGTTTAAATATAGTCCTAGATATTCTTCGCTTTTACCATAACCCCTAGCAGTTTCGACATGGTTGACCCCAGCCCTAATAGCATGATCGATAGTGGCGATCGCTATTTCAGGAGAACTCAAACAGCGCATTAACCCGAGGGAAAAAACTGAAAGGTTGAGATTTGTACTACCAAATCTGCGGTATTCCATTGATTTATAGTTGCTTAATCCATGAGAGCTTAATTTAACTTTGATTTTATAGGTGTTGTTCTAGCAAAATAACCAAGACCAAATAACTAGTATAAAAATCTAGCTACTATGACTATTTTTAATTAAATCGCTAGGGCTTAGATCGGCAACAAAATTGCGAAAAGCCTCTCTTTCTGCCTGATCCGCTTCTGTATCAACAGGAATAGAAGCATCAGCAACGACTTCTTCCAAAACCCAAATGGGGGTGTCGAGTCGTAGCGCTAGAGCGATCGCATCACTTGGTCTGCAATCAATTTCTCTCTCCTCTTCGTCCTTACTCATACAAAGAACTGCATAGAAAGTATTGTCTCGCAAAGCATGGATAATAACTTTATCGAGCTGCATCTCCCAAGTATCAAAAATGCCCACCATTAAGTCATGAGTGAGCGGGCGGGGCATAGGTTGATTTTCCAAGGTAGCAATAATTGCCTTAGCTTGATCCTGTCCAATAAAAATTGGTAAGGCTCTACGCTCAGAACTATCCTTCAATAGAATTATGGGGCTACGGGTGACTGCGTCTAAAGCAATCCCTGCAACTTTCATTTCAATCATGGATTTATCCTCTATTAAAGATGTCGGTAGTGAATAAGAACTACTTAAATAAAAGTAAATAATAAAAAAGTAGGTGTAAGCAGGATAATTGGATTTGTTGATTTGTCTGATTCGATTGGCTAACTAACTAAGTGTTACTTCTCTTGATGAATCACTTCTCATTTTCTGCTCTAAAGTCTCACTCCTCGTCCTAAGCATTTAGGAGAGAGAAAGCAACGAGGAAAACTAATAAAATGCTAAATCTGAATCGCGGGAATTTAAATCACAGTATGCCTTAAATTTAACAATTCTGCCCTTCTACTAAAGAAAAAAATTAGAGTTGACCAAAAAATGAGACAAACAATGTAGCAAAAGTTACTGAAATTAAAAATAGTTAATATCACTTGGCTATTTTTAATCGACAATCAAAATAATTTCAAGGTAAATAAGCTCAGCTAGGAAAAATAATTAAAAAATGTTTACTGGTCTAATCGAAGAACTAGGTACAATTAGCAATAATACCCCAGGCAAATTATTAATCTCTTGCCAAAAAGGAGTTAATTCTCCCTTACTAACTAACTTAGAAATTGGGGATAGTGTAGCTGTTGATGGTGTTTGTTTAACGGCAGAAACTATCGACAGCAAAGGTTTTACTGCCACTGCTTCCCCTGAAACTCTTAGCAAAACAACTTTAGGCAGCAGAATTCAAGTAGCTCAATATGTAAACCTAGAAACCTCCTTAAAAGTAGGAGGCAAAATTGGGGGACATTTTGTAACTGGTCACGTTGACGGCTTAGGTTACTTCAGAGAGGCAATCGCGACCCAGTCCTCCTGGGAAATTTATTTTGGCATTCCCCCTAAGCTAGAAGCACAATGGCAAGAAAGTATTGCCCCCTATTTAGTTAATAAGGGAAGTATTGCTGTTAATGGCATCAGTTTAACTGTTGCTGAATGCTCGATCAATCACGATTGGTTCAAGGTCGCAGTAATTCCTCACTCTTTTGCTGAAACCAACTTAGCTTGTTTAAAATCGGGTGATTTGGTTAATATCGAGAGTGATATTTTGGGTAAATATGTAGAGAGATTAATTGGTCACAAACAAGCGCAAAAGGAATCTCAGTCAGATATTAGTCTAGGTTTTCTTGCAGATCATGGTTATATGTGATTCCTGGCTATGCGTGATTCATAGCTTTGACTGTTTAAAAGCGATCGCCTAACTAATGTTGTGAAAAAATAAACATAAAAGCAATTTATTTTTTGCTCAACCTTACTCATGGGCAAAATCCATGGGCAAAAGATCTTAAAAGCCTAATTCTTACCCTTTTAAGATCCAGGTTTAACCCAAAATTACCTAATTACTATTTAGACAAAATAAATATAGCAAAAACTGCAAAATCCTTATTTAAAATTCTTATTATTTAAAACTTATTCAATCAATTATTCTGATTCAAAAAAATATTTTTCAAAAAAAAAGTTACCCGCGACAGGTAACTAAAGGCTTGTTTATGAAGGAATAAAATTGCAGTTAGTACTTGTAAAGATTAATGATTAGTTAATTTTAAAATACCCTTTCCCAGTAGAAGAAAAATACAATTTGTCTAAGTCTATCTCAATTTATTACGAATGTACAATAGGCTTGAATCTATAGATTGGATAAGATAAAAATTTTGTCACAGATTATACAATAATCCAATCAGCTATTCTTTCAAATACTAGCTATTGTTAAAATTCAAGCAAGATTTCCCGAATATTCCTACAGATTTACTTATCTTTAAATACTTCAACTATAATTTTTTTTGAATTATTTAGTTACAGACAGTCTTGCTGTTTAGATCGTTTTTACTTCTTATTGAAAAAATAGTTAATGAAGATATTTATTAGCTATTTTTTTCTTTTAAGATTGCTGACAGCTTAAAATTATTCTGTAGTCCCAAATTAATAAAAATAATTAGCTAGCCATCCACCTGTATTTATTCATAGCCTAGAGTACAGCCTAGAGTACCTCGGTTGTAATCGGTCTCGATTTGTTTAAGACTAGTGACAACACCACATTTATGAATTCCTTAATGCAAGAAATCCTTTATCTAGAAGTTCCTACCCCTCATTTGGATCAAGTTCGCTCTTGGTTGCAACAAAGTTGGCAGCTTTCTAGTTTAAATAAACCTAGTCCAAATAAGCTAATTACACCCGATGGGATAAGACTCCAATTTTCCTCGACCTATAGCGAAGAGCTATCTATTTTTGTTTGGCAACTACAAAGAACTACTTATCTAAAGATATTTTTGTGGAATTCTGGAGAGCAAAAGAAATCCTTACCTAAAAATGTAATTTCGCAACTAAAAAATCTGCTAGTTAAAGATATTCGGGCAGCTTTTCCGCCTAACTATCCTGCTCCACCCAAAATTGATTTAACAAAGCAGTCTATTTTTGAAGCCCTCGAAGCCGATTATCCACAGACAGTCAAATATTTTCAAAAATTCCCCAATGGAGAATATGATCTGAATCGGGTTTACTGGTGGGAGCAACGTTGGCGTGAGAGCGTAAACAAACCGCAAACTCCCAAAGAAGTAATTTTTCGAAAGAACGACTCTTTAGAAACGAAGCCAGATTATGACTTAATTTATATTGGTGGGGCGCTTGGGGTTATTCATGCGGCGGTGATGGCAGAGAAAGGCTACCGAGTTTTATTGATTGAGAGATTACCTTTTGGTCGGATGAATCGGGAATGGAATATTTCGCGAGATGAATTCCAAAGTTTAATTAGTTTGGGTTTATTTACCCCAGCAGAATTTGAAAATGTGATTGCGGCCGAATATGTGGATGGGTTTAACAAGTTTTTTGATGCCAATAACCCAGAGCACCTTAAGGCGAATGTTTTGCATACTCCTAAGGTTTTGAATATTGCGATCGCCTCAGAAAAGCTATTAAAGTTCTGTGGAGAAAAGTTACTAGCAGCAGGGGGAACAATTTGGGACGAAACCGAATTTATCAAAGCCGAGATTGCGGAGAATGGAGTTAGTCTAGATCTCGTTGATCTCTCCACTAAAGAGCAGAAGCAAGCAACAGGCAGACTATTGATGGACGCGATGGGAACCGCATCGCCGATCGCTTGGCAGTTGAATGGTAAGCGCACTTTTGATAGTGTTTGCCCGACTGTAGGTGCTGTAATCGAAGGGATTGCCCCAGAAGTTTGGGATCAGCAATATGGAGATGTGCTTAATTCTCATGGAGATATTTCGCGAGGTAGACAGTTAATTTGGGAGTTATTTCCTGCGGGCAATAACGAGTTAACCTTTTATCTGTTTCACTACCATCAAGTTCATCCCGAAAATCCTGGTTCTCTGCTGGAGATGTACGAGGATTTCTTTACGATTTTGCCTGAGTATCGTCGTTGCGATATGGAGCAATTGGTTTTTAAGAAAGCAACTTTTGGTTATATTCCTGGACATTTTAGTTCTAGTCAGAGCGATCGCGTGGTGGCATTTGATCGCATTTTAGCGATCGGCGATGCTGCTTCTTTGCAATCACCTTTAATTTTTACGGGCTTTGGCTCTCTAGTCCGCAACTTAGATCGTTTAACTACCCTGCTAGATACAGCACTCAAGCACGAACTCCTAACGACTAAGCATTTAGGTCAAATTCGAGCCTATCAAAGCAACATTTCCGTAACTTGGCTATTCTCTAAAGGGATGATGGTTCCTACTGGGCAGGTGTTACCACCACAGCGAATCAATTCCATGTTAAATACCTTTTTCGGACTACTAGAAGAACAACCCCCCGAAATAGCAGATACCTTTATTAAAGACCGTACTGATTGGTGGATGTTTACGCGCTTAGCTCTAATTGCCGCGAGGAAAAATCCTGCTTTGCTCTGGTGGATCTGGCAAATGGCGGGAAGTATTAGTCTTTTGACTTGGCTCGGTTCCTATTGGGCGTTTACTCTCGATGCAGTTCGTAAGTCTTTGTTTATTGGCTGGCTGCCTGGTTGGCTAAAAGAATCTCGGTCTTGGTTAGAAGCAAAATATCCTGCCTTATGGTTAAAGTTGTTGAGTTTTAGCTATCAACTACAGTATTCTGCGGGCAGAAAATAGAAGCAACTAGTTTTTGTTTTCTATTTATCAAAACAGGTAATCGGTTATTAGCTATTTAATTCAATTAATTTTGTTAATGATCAAAATTGTTGTTTTATCTCTAAATTTCTATTAATTTTATAGTGACTATAACCAAAGGTGAATTCTCAAGAGTTTCGACCCTCAGAATCAGATCTTAAAAAGAGAAAAGAATAGCTCAAAAAAACCATTTCAATTAGGTTAGCAAGTCTATCTGAGTTTAATAAATTAGGCATTATCAATAAACTTTCCTGCTTTCTAAATAGTTGTAGTTACCAGTTAAAAGGCACATTTTCTGAATATTCTACCTTTTTAAGCTGGTAATTTTATATTTTCTTCTCTTCTCTCCTAATAATATGTTTATTCTTTTGCTAGGGGATAAACTTAATTATTCTAGCTATCTTCTCATAATTAATTCTTGTATGGAATCACTTTCTTGTTTTACAATTGTGCTTTTTTAGAAATTAATAATTTCAGCTTTATTGCAACTTAGAAGACAACTTAAAAAAAACTTAATTTTAGATTTCACTGATAAAATTTTGTGTTCTTATTATTAGAAGAAGTTTAAAATAAAAAAATAAAAATATGAGCGATCGCAGGCAAGAATCATATGCTGTTCGTCTTGAAGCAGCCGAATTAGCCAGAAGCCGAAACCACCCCGAGCATAAAGCAAATGGTGAAGAGCAGAAATATGCAGGGGCGCAATACTTTATGTCCTTTACCAAAGGGCTACCCCACAACAAAGATACGGGCTTACTTCAAGACCCTAATGATTTTGTTGAGTTTCGACGAGCGATCGATGAAGGCTTTATCGACCCTTTTAGCGATCGGGTTCGTCATGGGGCTAAATACAAGGTAGATAACAATAAAGTCGTATGTGAAACCGATACTAATTTAATTACGGGCTTTCGTCAGTGGGAAGCCCCAACCGCAGGAGTTACTTTTGACTTGGAGGGTGCAGATGCTCAAGCAGTAACTATGCTTCCAGCACCACCACTAGTCGATAAAAAAGGCAAGGTTAACCCCGAATTAGCTTTTGAGATGGCAGAAGTATATGAATTAGCGATTGTACGAGATAAGCCTTTTAATTCTTTTGAAAAAAACGCTACAGATGATGATGTTATTGCGTCGATGGGTCGTCTTAACGTTCTCCCTTATATAGAAAATCAAACTGGTCGTCCGCGTAAAGTTGCCAAAGATGGAGAGCTAGATTTACAAACGTTGTTTCGTGGTTCTTCACCAGGAGTAGAGGTTGGTCCCTATCTTTCCCAGTTCTTACTAATTGGCAATACTGATCTTAATGGTGGTGGAAGTGTTGCTGATGGAAAAATCACTTATGGGGTAATTGAAATAAACCAAAGAGTTCCTGTTGCCACACCAGAGAAAGACTTTATGACGGACATGGATACCTATGTCAAAGTGCAACGGGGAATAAATCCTCAACAATTTGAATCTGAGGACAAAAAACAAAGCTATGTTCTCGAAAATGGGAGCGAAGCAGCCCCCCCAAATAGATCTAGACCTGCTAAAAGATTTATCTCTACTCCTCGCGATTTAGCAACTTACGTTCATTTTGATGCTTTATACGAAGCTTATCTTAATGCTTGCATAATTCTTTTGGGCATGAAAACACCTTTCGACCCAGCGTTTGATCATCTCTCTGGTGGCGGAGCAGCAGCAGGAAATTTAGAAACTAGACGAAATGCAGCCGGCTTTGCTCTTTATGGAGGACCTCATATTTTAACTTTGGTTACTGAGGTTGCGACTAGAGCCTTAAAAGCAGTTCGTTTTCAGAAATTTAATAACCATATTCGCTTGCGCCCTGAAGCCTTGGCAGCAAGAATTGAGCTTTTAAGAGAACCTTCAAGTAAAGAGATTCCTCTTGCATTGGCTAGAGATGTTAGTCAGCTAAAAGATGCTTTGGCTGCAAATAAATTTGGGGGAGAAAGTACCTTAGATGTAATTAAAAGTGGAGTTGGGAAAGGAACTTATTTCTTACCGATGGCGTTTGAGGAAGGTTCCCCAATGCATCCAGCCTATGGTGCGGGACATGCTACTGTTGCTGGTGCTTGTGTAACTATTTTGAAAGCTTTCTTTGATACAAGTGCGGTATTGGCTAAATCAGGTGATGATGTTGCATTTAAGAGACTTCAACCAAAGGATAAGGCGATCGCTTTTCGACCAAATAATACTTGCCTGGATGCAGGACTTCCAGATCCAGAAGATGAAAATCAATTCTTAACCCTTGAAGGGGAATTGAATAAACTTGCTGCCAATATTTCTATAGGACGAGATATGGCTGGAGTTCATTACTTTAGCGACTATTATGATAGTCTGCGAATGGGTGAGCTAATTGCGATTAGTATTTTAGAGGAACAAGCATTAACTTATTCCACCGATCCATTTGTTTTGTCTCTGCCTACTTTTGATGGCAAAGTTGTCAGAATTGGTCGCCGATGAGTAGTTCCTCTCGTCATTCTTTGAGAAGACTACCGCCCCTACGGGGGCGACTAGCTGCGATCGCTTCTCCAAAACTAAGAACACAATATTCTCAGGCAGCTACCTACACCGATCTTTCGAGATCAACTTCTAGACCAGCAATAGATTCTCAAGGAGCAGATTTTAAAGTGGTAAATTCACAATCAACAATCACCGAAGATAATAATCTTTTGGCAAAAGAGGAGTTAATTGACATTACTCTTCCTGTTATCGAAATGGAAGCTCCTCAAGTGGAAGTTTTAGAAATAGAAATGTCTGAGCTTGAAGCTCCCGAAGTAAAAATTCCCGAAATGAAAGTTGCTGAGGCAAGAGAAATAAAGATCAAAGATTCTCCTTCGTCAGAAGCTCAGCTTTCAAAAGCCAAACCGCCAGAAGTTAAACCCACTGAAAAATCTGAGCAGTATAAGCAAGCAGAGAAAAGATTAGACGGTTTTATTGTTGTGCTTTTTATTTTGCTGACAATTGGTAGCTTTTCTTCTTGATAGTCCTTTTAAGTAGAAAAAGATGAGGCAAAACATATACAGCCTAATAATGTCAAAATTAATCCAGAAAAAGACAAAATCTTGCTTACTCTACTAAATCTATACTCAATTACATCTTTGATGAACGTTAAACTCATGCCAGTATATAGGCTAATAAAACCTAGATAACTCAGGGATTTATTTTCTAAGTCATAGCTCACGAACAATAAGGCAAAAGATACTATAAGTGGAATTATTCCGACAAGAGATGTAATATTAGCTAGAGAAATTTTATCTGGTAAATATCTGACAATACTTGAGCCGATCCAAAATATGATGAAAGAAGAGAAACATAAAAATATCCCAGAAAAACCCAACCATCTTAGACCAGGCTTAAATAAAGATTCATCGGGATAGTTAAAGAAAAGATTGTGAGTAATTAAGGTGTAAACCACTAATCCTAAGCAGATTATTAGTACCAAAACTAAAGTAATAATCCAGGCTTTGACTTGCTCTCTTGTGAGGACTACTTCCGATTTCTTTGAATCACTATTTTCCATGTGTAATTTTAATTTTTCGGAAGTAACCTTAAAAATTATCCAGAGATCGCTAATTTCACTTTTGGAATAGGCTTCTAGCCGTTTTTCCTTTAATTTTCAACTTCCGCTAAAAACGTTTGAACATGAATTCAAGGCGATCGCCCGCTATAAAGTTCTGATCAAAATGACTCTAATTAGAGCGATCGCTGAGTTTAAACCCGACAACCTAAGACTTAAATTCTTGATGCGCTCGCTTAATCAAAAAACGATTAACCGTTTGAATCCCCGTATGCTCAAAGAAATTAGTACTAGCATCAATAAAAGCAGCTAAATAATCTAACTTGTCATCAGCAATTTCAATAAAGCTACCTAACTTTTCAGTTACAGTCTCTCTGGTCAAACCAAATTTTTTCGTTAAATTATCCATCCAATCACTAGTTGCACTGAAGCTTTCATTAACAAAATCTTCTTTGCCTTCAGCAGGCATCAACTCAGCTAACTTACTAAAAGCTGGGCTATTTGCTAAATCATTACCTTTATCTAAATCTGCTTTAATACTAGAGACAAAATTAGTCCCCAAAGGCAAAACTCCATCGAAACAAACCAACGCAGCCATTCTGAGAAAAGCTTCTTTGTGATAATTATCTTTGAGAGCAACCGCAAATTTAGCAGGATTGACACCAGTGCCACTGAGCTTACTAAAAGCGATTAGCTCTGCTGCTAACTTCAACTTAAGATCTAAGCTTTGGATGGCATCGGCTTTGGGGGTGAGCTTATCGAGAAAAGGGATAAAGCGAAAAGTATTACCCACTTTGTCAGCGATCGCTGCTGCCGCTGCTGCTTGGTCAGTGCTATCAGCGGTCTGATAGAGCCAAATTGCAGTTTGATAGCCATTCTTTTTGTTGTCGTAAAGCTCAAGCGCGCGCTCTTTAATTTCGCCAACAGCCTTAGAATCGGTTTCCCCAGTAATCACTTCAATGCTGCGATCAAAATCAACCAAGTTTTCCCACTTTCCTGGCAGCACAAAATCTAGGGACTGAAGGATTTTAACCGTTAGATTTTTTTCAGGAAGATTATTAACCAGTTCGATGATTGATTTGCTCACAGGACTTAAAATGATTTTGCTATTTTGCAAAAGCATTTTAGCTCATCAATTGCCCCAGAAATCTCTAAACCCCAAAAGATTTAACGATGACTTGTGAGCCAACTTGAGATTGCAATCTTTCTTGGGCATTGCCACAATTAACGGCAATTTCTAAATAGCCATGACTACCAATTAGAGCGACTAAACTATCTTTTGGGCGATCGCTATAAGTTGCCACCAACGAAATTATTTGCCCGTGAATAATTACTTCTAGATTCTCATCACCAAAATCACTAGCAGCAAGATTCGTAATTAAATTACCAAACCAATCAATATACTGAACACAACCAATACAACTATCATTCTCGACTTTAGCCACAGAGGAAGCCCTAACAACTAAGCTATTTAACTCTATTACTGTTCCTAGTTTTTCAATCTCGATGCCACTAGCTAAATGTGCAGCTATAGGTGCAAAGATATCTCTGCCATGAAAGGTTGAACTAGATGATTGAGTGCGCCAGTATTGCGGATTATCTAAGCTAACAGCTTTTTTAGCAGGAGACTGACTCAACAAGTCACTAAATAAACCATTATCTGCCCCAACCAAAACCCCCCCCTCAAACTCGATCGCTACTCCACGACGACTGCTACCAACGCCAGGATCGATTACTGCCAAATGAACAGTATTTGCAGGGAAATATTGATAAGCACTGAGCAGAGCAAAACTACCTGCGGCAATATCTTGAGGTGGAAGATCATGAGTTAGATCGATAAGGGTAAGACTTGGATTTATTTGACTAATTACCCCTTTCATTACGCCGACGTAAACGTCCTGTAAGCCAAAATCGGTTAAGAGTGTAACTATCTTTGCTCTATTCATACTTTACCGTATCGCGGCTCAACATCAATATGGTCTCATTTTGGGATAATGTATGAAATCAAACCACCTATGAGAGGTGTAAAAACAAGTAGTATGGATTTTATGTTAATCCATGGGCTTGTTAAACCCAACCACTCTTCAACTTGTTTACGTTTCTCGTAAGTTTCAGCCCAAGATTTATCCGATAGTCTTGGTAAATTGATATGCCGCTTTATAAATGATTCAGCAAGCTTTACCAAAGATCTTTCCAAATTTAAGTATAAAGCTATTAGTATAGTAGTGAAATAACCACCATAAACTATAGTGAATATGCGTGGAAATGGTAGCTGTTCAATGTTTTCAGAAGCCTTTAAAAATACAGTTAGGGCATTTTGCAAGCCACCAGTCGCCAATGTACCTAGCCCTATTATCAGACCTACTATTCCGATGAGTACCTCAAGTTTCTTTTTAACCTTGAAATATTCTTCTAGAAAATTATCTTTACGTGGACAAATTTTCTTGATATAGCTATTAAGAAAGGCTAGATTAATAATCGCAGGTAAAACACCAATACCAGAGAAAAAAACGACTAACCTCACCTTAAATTGAAAAGAATCGAGATCATAATCTGGAGTACCTTCTCGGAATTTATACATTATTATAGAAGGAAGAAAAAACATAAATACTAAGGTCGACAATGAAATTAAAAAAGGTATTAAATATTCTACCTTTTTTAAAATAGACCAATTTAATTCTCGAAAAGACAGGCATCCATAAATAAAACACAAAGGAAGAATAGCAAAAAGAATACTAACTAATACAACCCAAACTAAAAATTCAGGAGTCTTAATAAAGAGTTTTTCGTTGTTTGTTCCTCCCCAATTATCTAAAAGTAAAGTGATCCCCCCGTAGAAACCTGCTAAGAAAAGCATGAGAGGTAATGAATTTCCTAATACTTTTAATGCATTTTTAAATGGTGTCATCTTCATTTACTCACTAGATTTTTTTTACGCATCCTACTTAGATCTAGACCACAATATCCTAATTTCCACATTCCCAACTGCATGCTGCCTGTTCAAAAGTGAGGTCGCCTTATGCAAACCACAATATTCAAGCTTAATCCTGCTGCCACTCAAAGCATTTGTAGCCATTTGATTACACTTGATGGGAATCCTGACATCTTCAGGGAAATCTACTGTTAGTTATCCATTCAAATATATATGGACTTCTTGAGACTTTTTTAACTTCTCCATTATGGGAATTACATCCGTTGGGATTTAGGGAAGATCAGTAAGATATTCTTTTGCTGTTAGCTAGAATCCCTTCTTTAAGAGCATCAACAGTTAGGAGTTTATCATTAGCATCCTCATTAACTGTTGAGACATTACTGTTAAATAGCTGCGACAATTTAGTTGTATCTCCAACTTTTTCTAACAAATCATGACCTCTTCAGTAACTAGCTACTGATACCTATAAAATTTATCGGTTTTTGCTGCCAATAAATCTCTTGCTGACTCTGGAGGTAAAAAGCCTCAACTTTTAAATCTGATTCGACCCTGGACATTGCCATTGGATCGAAAAGAATTCCGCTTAAAATAGCTTCTTTTTCATCCATGATTGGCAAGGATATTTTGACGAAAATATTAAATTACATCAAATTTCAGTTACAAGAGATACCAAAAAAGAATAAAAATGTTAGCATTCAATGACAATATCGGGAGAGATAACAATACCCGATGGCGTTACTCAAAACAAATATCCTGATTATTTTCCCAAATATCAACCATGAATACTAACCGCCAAACAACCTTAAAAAAAGCTGCTGCCAGCTATAAACAAAGTCTCAAAAAAAGCCTTCAAACTCGTTTAGAGTCAGCAAGGGCAAATGGTAACACCAAATTAGTAAGACAGCTTCAAGCAGAAGCTAACTACCTGCGCCTAGAATAAAAATTTTTTACGCTGGCTTCAGCGTAAATGCAACTACAGAGAATCTGACCAGACAGTAAAAAAGGTTAAGAACTAAAAATTAATTATATTCTCCTTGAAGATCACTGCTTTGTAAGCAAATGTGGTCTTTTTTTTGTGAATAATGAGATCTTTAGAGAAAGTTTTTGATGATACAAATTCCTAAACAAAAACTGAGTAACAAGAGAGCTGGCGTTAACCAGTCTCCCCAAGTAATATAGGGCGTTTTAGTTTGTCGACGATAAATTGTGTCTGCGTGGGCTTGATATTGATTAATCTCCGATTGCCAAAGAGT
>CALKUU010000335.1 GCA_937996665.1 uncultured Xenococcaceae cyanobacterium
GAATTACGACGGTTTAAATAATCCCCAAGAATCGTAAAGTTTTCGGGCGACAATAAACTAATTTCGCTATTGATACTCAGATTATCGGCTAAGGCGATCGCCTGTTCTGAAGTATTAATTTTCTTAGTTTTTAGAGCAGCCTCTTCTTGAATCACCAAAGTTCCAGCAATTAGGTCACCCATGCGCTTTTCCCGCTTGGTAAAAATAATTAAAAACCCGCCGATAAATAATAAATCGTCAATGGGTCTGAATAAAGCCCGCAAGGTTGTTTTAAACAGATTGACGGGTCTGCCACTATCGTCTACCACCCGAATATTAACTCTTTTTTTCCCTGGTGTTTGACCTTGCCAAATCGTTTCAAAAAAGACAAAATAGCCTACATAAATAGCAAATGAGAGCAAAATTTCTATTGCCCATAACCACTTAATGATACTGTCACGATTACTCGCCAATAAATCCAAAGCACTAACTTGATAGCTGAGAAAGAGAACAAGAATCAAAGATAATAGTAATGTTGTCCCAAGCAAGACGTAATCAATAGCCAAGGCATAAGCGCGATTACCAACCCCAGCTAGTGTAAATTCCAACTCAATACTTTCTGGCGTTTCTAAATTAATTTGGTTAAAAAGATTCATTTAAAATATTCAAATTAGATCTAAAAAAATATAAAATCAATGCTTATCTTGACCTTTAAGCAAAATAGCCTTTCTTGGAAAATAGAACTCCTCAGACAAAGATTAGGAGAATGGTGGGAACTACTAATAATTAAACTGAGTAAAAATCTACCTGAATTTTCAAATCGAGACTGGAAAAATCTAGATCAGGAATGGCTAAAACAGTTGATTAAACTAGCACTTTGGTCAATTATAGCTATCGTCTTAGTTTGGCTCACTTGGCAGTTGTGGTTATGGCTTCGTCCATATTTTCTGAAATGGCAAAGATCTAGAAAACAACTATCTAATTTAGATTACCCGAAAAATCGACCAACCCTATCAACGAATCAATGGGTTACACAGTCCCTTGAATATCAGAAGCAAAGGGATTATCGGCAGGCAATTTTTTGTCTTTATCAAGCGATGATTCAACAACTTAGCGATCGCCAAATTATTAACAACTCTCCTAGCCGTACTGATGGCGAATATCTAAACTCCATTAACCAGTTAAATTTAAATCAATTCAATGCTTATGAGCTACTGCTCAGCACCCATGAAAGACTTTGCTTTAGCAGTCAAGCTGCTTCTAAATCGCTGTGGAATGAATGTCATAAAGCTTTTCAGAGTTTAACTCAGCAAAATTCTGCGAATTAGTTTTACTTTTATGAGTTCAATTTGAGAATTCAATTAATCAATACGATCAGCTTCTAGAGTAAATTCCCTCATATATCATTTTAAATTTTTATGATTTTAAATAAGCGCAAGTCATGGCTATGGATTGGATTGATTTCAATTGTCCTAGTTTTGCTGACTATTTTTAGTGCGCCCAATAGCAGTAAATTAACCGCAGGCTCTACCTATAGCAAAGATCCTAATGGCTATGGTGCTTGGTATGAATATATTTCCCAGCAAGGAATGAAAGTTGAACGCTGGCAAAAACCTTTTAACGAAATCACCAAATTACCAGAACACGAAAATATTACCTATCTTCAGATTTTGACTAAAGGGCTTGACGCGAATAAACCCTGGTTTATTCAATCAGGTTGGGTAGCCGCGGGGAATAGATTAGTAATTCTAGGTGGTTATGAACCAGTTACCGAAGCGCCTTTTGTTTCCGAGCAATCCACAACTGATTTTAAGGTTCAAATCAAAACAGCTCGCAGAAAAGAAGATCCCGATAAATCTTTATTAGGGGATAAATTTGGCGCGGTTGTCTGGCAAAAAAAAGTTGGGAAGGGCGAGATTATTTATGCGGCTACACCCTATATAGGAGCGAATGCCTATCAAGAGATTGCTGATAATTTTGAGTTTTTAGCTAGCCTAATTGATGATAGCCAAGAAATTTATATAGACGAGTATATTCATGGCTACAAAGATTTAGCTACTAGGCAGCAAGAAAAACAAGCAACATTAAGCGATTATCTACAAAAAACGATTTGGTTTCCCTTTGCTATCCAAGTTTTAGCAATAACAATTGTCGCGTTGCTGCTCTCTTGGCAACGTTTCGGGCAGAAAAAACTCTTGAAGCCTAAGAGTGTAGATAACTCTCAAGCTTACATAGAAGCATTGGCTGGGGTTCTAGAAAAAGCCGAATCTAGCGATTTTGTGATCAAAACTATTGGCAAAGATGAACAGCTAAAGTTGCAAAAGAGATTGGGACTGGGTCGAAAAATTTTACCCACTAAAACTCTGGTAGAAAAATGGAGTCAGCAAACTAAAAAACCAAGTAACAAATTACAAGAAATCTTTAATTTATTGAGCTCCCCAGGAAAAACCAATCCCAAAGGCTTAATGAAGTGGATTCAAAATTGGCAAGAAATTAATAGTTGAAGAACTTATCTTAGATTTAGCCCTTGAGAAGCTACTAGATATAGCATAAAGACAAAAGCCAGGTAATTAACTTAAACACTAGGTTTAATGTCTTTGAGCAGATAAAGACACATAATATCGAAGTTAAGCAACTGCTGACCCCAAAAGCATTAATCACTCACAAGAATAATTGTAATTGGGTTGATATTTTTTCTGAGCTTGAGGGAATTATAGAAACGACAGTCTGTGTCACTATTTAAACCTTAATCCCTGTAATTCCATGCCCAGAAAAGCTGACGAGTATGCGGTATATATCCTATTGACGGGTGGTCATAGAGAAGAAGTTCGTTTTCCGACTGTGCAACATTTTCAGAAATGGTACAGCAGTGAATTAGTCCCAAAATCTGACTCCCAAGACTTTATTAGTGTGCCCATCAAGAATATTCAAGGAGAATACATGGTCATTCGCCCTACTCAAGTCGAAGCAATTCGAGTTGAACCAATCTTTTTGAGCAGCGTCGAAAGATTTTAGGATATCAACAAAATAAAATAGGCAACCTCTTAATCATGATCAATTAACTGTGGTTTGCCCCAAATCACCGTCTCATTTTTGTAAATTGCCATCCCTGGTTTTGCCCCTTTAGGCTTATAAACATGCTTAGGTTTGGTATAAATAACTGGTACGGCCTCACTTTGACGGGCTTGAGAATAGTAGGCAGCAATATTTGCGGTAAAGTCTAGATCTTCTTGTTGGGGAACGGCTCCTGGTTCTAATCTCAAAAGAACATGACCACCAGGAATCTCTTGGGTATGAAACCACAGATCGTAATCATTGGCGGTGCGAAAAGTCAGGATATCATTTTGGCGATTATTTCTGCCGACAAGAAGTTGATGTCCTGAAGGGGTAGTGAATTTGTGGGGTTGAGAATTATCTTTCAGCTTGGAAAGTGGGCGATCGCTTTTGAGATATTCCTGCTCAATTAGCTCATCCTTAATCTCGCTCAAAGTTTCGAGATCTTGAGGATTTTGATAGTTATCTAACTGATTCAACGCAGTTTTTACTTGCTGCAAATAGCTAATTTCTGTTTCTACTTCCGTCAACAAAGGGATTACAGCATTTTTAGCCCGTTTCAATTTTTGATGAACCTTATAGTAAGACTGGGCATTTTGAACAGGATTTTTTTCAGGATTGAGCTTGATTTTTAGCGGTTGATTGGTTTCAAAATCATTTAACTCGATTGATAACATTCCTGGTTTAATCAAATGCAAATGCGCCATCAATAAATCTGCTTGCTGGCGGTAGAATTCGGCTTCTGTGGACTCTTGTAAGCGATCGCGAAAGGTATCAGCTTTGCGATCGCTTTTTTTAAGAACATTAATTACTTTCTGTTTAAGCTGGTGATGAAGTTGTCGGAACAGTCGCTGATTGACGTTATCACAATAATAATTATCAATTAGCTGTTGTACGTCCTCGACGGGCAGATGAGGAACTAAACCCAAAACCGTATAGCCCTTATCCGTCTTCCCCAGAGTGAATTTTTCAGTAGTTTGGATCTCAAGCCAAGTGAGCCAACTCTGATATAAATTTTGCCAATCTTCTACTTGTAAAGTTGTAGTTACTTGCTGAGGAGATAACTTGGCTGCGGTAATTATTTCTGTGGCAACCTTAGGACTAATACCCCGATAAGAGTTGAGAAGTTGTTGTTGCAGTTTACCAGGAACTAAACTCACTCGTTCTTGCCAGCTAGTTTGTAATTCTTCCCGTTTTGGCAAAGTTCCCGTCAAGGGAGGCGGAATTTCGTAGGGTTGTCCTGTTTGCACGGAACGAACACTTGATTGATTATTGCCAACTTGCTTGGCTGGAGCGACAATTTGTTGCCTAGCATCTGTCAGAATAACATTGCTATATTTACCCATGATTTCCACATAAAGATGCCATAAAACCTCATCTCCTGGTCTCTTGGCAAACTGAAGATCTAATACTCTCTCCCAATCGGCGATCGCCTCAATTCCAGTAAGAGCTAGCCCTTTAACTTGATGACGCAATTGATCGCTAAAAGTAAAAGTATCAGGGATTTTGGGTGGAGGCTCGCTAATGCAAATTCTTGCAGCTTCAGGGTGCCAACAAAGACACAACCAACCCCGCTTTTTGAGAGTTCTTAAAGATAGATAAATAGTAAATCGATCCTGTTGATATACTTGTTCGATCCGAGCAGGTAACCATCGCGCAACTAAATCTACTTTGATTGCCAGCAAGGTTGTGAAGTCAAAAGATTGCATAAATAGCTTTTTATTTAAATTATTAGGAAAAATTCAAGTTGGCACTAGCATTAAGTTAGGAAAGGTTACAAATTTCACGAAAATAACCGTTTCATAACTTTTAAAGTTGTAATAGAAAAATTTTACATATAACATGAGTGAGGATTGTCCGCTTTCTCATCTTGATCCCATCTAAATTAGCATTAACAACTAACTCATGGATATTCAATTAATTAATATTGGCTTCGGAAATATTGTTTCTGCTAATCGCATTATTGCCATAGTTAGCCCAGAATCAGCTCCGATCAAGAGACTGATTACTGAAGCGAGAGAAAGGGGGCAGTTGGTAGATTCGACCTATGGTCGTCGAACCAGGGCTGTGATTATAACCGACTCATCTCACATTGTTCTATCTGCTATCCAACCAGAAACCGTTGCTCACCGTTTTGTGATAAACAAAGAAGGTTGAGCATAATAACAATCTTAGATGGCAGAAGGAAAATTAATTGTTATCACAGGGCCTAGTGGTGTTGGCAAGGGAACAATAGTTCGCGCTTTGTTAGCCAAGCATCCTGAGCTTTGCCTTTCGATTTCTAATACCACTCGTGACCCACGGTCAGGAGAGGTTGAAGGGATCGACTACCAATTTATAAGCACTGAGAAATTTAAAGCAGCGATCGCCAAAGACGAATTCTTAGAATGGGCAGAATATGCAGGAAACTATTACGGAACGCCAAAGTCGGGAATTCAATTGCTTCTTAATCAGGGCAAAATAGTTTTACTAGAAATAGAGCTGATCGGAGCAAGAGCAGTAGCAGAAATATTCCCCGCAGCCAAGCGCATTTTTATTTTGCCGCCCTCCATATCAGAGTTGGCAGCAAGATTGAATGGTCGTAACCAAGATTCTCAAGCGGCGATCGACAAGCGCCTAGCCAGAGCAAAAGAAGAAATTCTTGCTAAAGATGAATTTGAATTTCAAGTTACAAACCAAGATCTCAACCAAGCCATTATAGAAGTCGAGCAGATAATTTTCTCTGTTTAGATATCAAAACATGCATTCAGAAGAAATCGAAAACAACTACCCTAAGTCACAAAAATCTTGAGAACTTAAATAACTCGATAATTGAAATAATTTGTTTCAGAGCGTTAATATTGACCAGTAATGATGGTTAAGCTAACAGAAATAATTTGTTTTCCGATATTATCTTGATACTTTTCCCCTTTCTATAACTAGGATTAGACGGTTAAAATAGTAATTCTCAAAAAATAAATGATGTTAACCAATTCATAATTAAGGTGCAATCATAAGCCTTACCTTTTTCATAATTTAGTTCGTTTAGAATACAATACGAGCGAAATGATTATTTGTATCTAGATACTTTGCCGATTTTAATTGAAATCATAAATGTATTAATTTGATTTTGAATAAGTATTGATACTGATACAATAATTAACTAAATTAACTCAGAATAATATTTCGTATCACTATCAGATCAAGAGAGGATTCAGTTAAATTGTCTAAGCGTTATTTATTTACCTCAGAATCGGTAACAGAGGGTCATCCTGATAAGGTCTGTGATCAAATTTCCGATACTATCCTAGATGCCATCTTGGCACAAGACAGTTCAAGTCGTGTAGCTGCCGAAGTTGTAGTCAATACTGGTTTAGTTCTAATTACTGGCGAAATTACTTCCAAAGCCCAAGTTAACTTCGTTAAGTTGGTCAGAGAAAAAATTGCTGAAATTGGCTATGTTCATGGAGATAATGGCTTCTCTGCTGATAGTTGCTCTGTTTTAGTCGCGCTAGATGAACAATCTCCTGATATTTCTCAGGGCGTAACTTCTGCTCAAGAGCAAAGAACAAAACTAAGCGATGATCAACTAGATCAGATTGGAGCTGGTGACCAAGGCATCATGTTTGGTTATGCCTGTAACGAAACTCCAGAATTAATGCCTTTGCCCATTAGCTTGGCTCACAGAATATCACTTCAGTTAGCTACTGTTAGAAAAAGCGGCAAACTTAGTTATCTTCGCCCAGATGGAAAAACTCAAGTATCTGTCGCCTATGAAGATGGCAAACCAGTTGGCATAGATACGATTTTGATTTCTACCCAACATACTGAAAATATTGGTGACATTTCTGAAAATAGCGCTGTTCAGAAAAAAATTAGTGACGATCTTTGGGAATTAGTGGTTACCCCAGTCTTTGCTGATTTAACCATTAAACCAACTCAAGAAACTCGTTTCTTAGTGAACCCCACTGGCAAATTCGTTGTCGGCGGACCTCAGGGTGACTCTGGGTTAACTGGTCGCAAGATTATTGTGGATACTTACGGTGGTTATTCTCGTCATGGTGGTGGTGCTTTTTCTGGAAAAGATCCCACAAAAGTAGATCGTAGTGCTTCCTATGCATGTCGTTATGTTGCCAAAAACATTGTCGCTGCTGGTTTGGCTGATAAATGTGAGGTTCAGGTCAGCTATGCTATTGGCGTTGCCAGGCCTGTAAGTGTATTTGTTGAAACTTTTGGGACAGCAAAAGTTGATGAAGAAATAATCTTAGATGCAATCAACAAGCATTTTGAATTACGTCCTGCGGGAATCATCCAAACATTTGATCTAAGAACTTTGCCTGGTTCGAGAAATGGTCGCTTTTATCAAGAAGTTGCCGCTTATGGACATTTTGGGCGAAATGATTTGGATCTTCCTTGGGAAAAACTGGACAAAGTATCTGTCCTTAAAGAATATCTCTAAAGTTCCGTTTCAATTAAAAGGCTCTGATTTAAGGTTTTAGCTTAATAGAGTTCTAATCAAACCAAAGATCTAGAGACTTAATCAATTAGCAATAAAGCAAAAGGGTATTAGATTCAATCTAGTACCCTTTTTTTATCCGAGTTAAGGATTAGACAAAATAACAAGTCTAGTCTCCTAAAGATCTGAATTGCTTATATTTGGGAATCAACTATTTGTTGAACTTTCTCGACAATCTGTTTTGGTTGAACAATAGTTAGAGATTCTAATTGACCATTGTAAGGAGTAGGAATATCTTGAGATGATAAACGAACAATCGGCGCATCTAGTTCGTCAAAAAGTTGTTCGTTAACTAAAGCAACTAGCTCTGCACCAATCCCACCAGTCTTCATACACTCTTCCACAATAATTACACGATGAGTCTTTTTGACTGATTCGCGAATTGTTTCCATATCAAATGGTTTTAAGGAAATCAAATCGATAATTTCAGGATCGTATCCTTTTTCTTGGAGTACTTTTGCTGCTTGAGTACAATGATGACGCATTCTTGAATAAGTCAAAATAGTTACGTCTTTACCTGACCTAACGATTTCAGCCTTATCTAGAGGTAAAGTATAATCCTCTTCGGGTAAATCATCTTTGAGGTTGTAAAGTAAAACATGTTCAAAAAATAGAACTGGATTGTCATCCCTAATTGCTGCTTTTAAAAGTCCTTTCGCATTATAAGCAGTTGAACAAGCAACAATTTTCAGACCCGGCACAGCATGGAAATAAGCTTCTAATCGTTGGGAGTGTTCAGCACCTAGCTGTCTACCCACACCACCAGGGCCTCTAATAACCATCGGAATTTTAAAATTACCGCCGGAAGTATAACGCAACATACCTGCATTGTTGGCAATTTGGTTAAAGGCTAGTAGTAAAAAGCCCATGTTCATTCCTTCAATGATTGGACGTAATCCAGTCATTGCAGCTCCTACTGCCATACCGCAAAAACTATTTTCCGCGATTGGGGTATCTAAAACTCGGTACTCACCATATTTTTCATACAAACCTTTAGTAACTTTATAAGATCCACCATAGTGTCCTACGTCCTCTCCTAAGACACAAACGGTATTATCTCTTGCCATTTCTTCGTCTGTGGCTTCCCGCAGAGCGTTGAACATTAAAGTTTCTGCCATAATTATTAATCCATAACTGCCAATAGATAATCGTATCACTAATTATTAGTTAATATTGGCGACTAAGCTTAAATCCCCAAAGAAAGAGTAGGAATATATAAGAAAGAGTAGAGGAACAATGTCTCTACTCTAGATCCTTTGCAATTAAAGAACAGTAGCTAATTAAATTAGCTAGAAAAACGTGAAGATATCACAGGCACGGGTAATGACTCTACCAAAGACCGAACTGCTGCAATCATAGCCACAGAATCATTTAGTTGATTGATAGCAGAACCAACACCAACTCCTGATGCGCCAGCAGCGATCGCCATTGGGGTCGTTACGCTCGATAAGCCGGAAGCACATAAAACTGGAATATCGACTGCTCTGGAAATACTATAAGCGGCGGCGAGGGTAGCCGATGCTTTTTCAATTAGACCATGAACACCAGGCTGTTTTGGACTAATACTAGTTCCGCCTTCAGTTTGAATAATATCTGCTCCAGCACTTACCAATGACTGTGCCAAATCAACCTGTTCATCAAGAGGGAGAATATGGGGAACAGTAACCGACAGAGTTATGCTAGGCAGTAAGGAACGAGTTTGCTTGGTTAAATTTAAGACTTCTTCGGCTTCAAATTTGATTCCTTGACTATAAAAGCTATCAAAATTGCCGATCTCAATAAGGTCAGCACCCGCTTTGACAGCAGGAACAAATAATTTGGGGTCAACTGCCGACACACAAATAGGCAGTTTGATAAGTTTTCGTACTACCGTAACTAATTCTGGATCAACTGCAATATCGACAAAAGTAGCTCCACCTACTTCTGCCGCTTTAACGATTTGACATACGCGATCAATGTCAAAATTATTCAAGCCACTAATAACTTTAAAGGCACTTTGATTAGCGAGTGCTAATGCCAACTGAGGATGCATTGCCATATTTGCTTCTTTGCTAATATATCTGTTTTGCTTATGCGCATCAGTATATTAGCAATTGAAGAATGATTGAAAAATTATTTTTGTTTTTTGAGAGTCTGTATTTGTTGAATGAGAACGTCAATCTCAGCTTGTAAGTGGAGATACTTAACCTGACGATCTGCGGGATAGCATTTGAGCATGCGTTGCAGATTGGCTCTATTGACTTCAATGGAGTTCGCAGTTTTAGTAAGTGTCACTTCAGGTTTTCTCTCAATGGTGGTGGACATAAAATTGCTTATTATTCAAAATCTCTTATCAACATGTAATGATATCTTATTTAAAGTGTTTCTAAAGTGATAAAAGATTCTTTTTGAGATATAAATCTAACTTTATGTCCAGTTAAATGATGATTCTGTAAGGGATTAAAGACCTTTTGTTAAATAAGTACAAATTACCATTGATTTTTTTTATCAAAAATGTAGTTTTATGTAACAAATACTTGTGAATCGATAGAGCTACAATTTGCAGTTTTTGCGTAGTTTGCAATCAAAGTAAATTTTCGAGTCGCTAAAAACCCTATCTCCGAAGCAATCGGACGGATCGTCACAGAATTTTATTTTCGGAACGAGCCTCAAGTTTTTAGCTAGAACATGGCAAGACGCAGGAAATTCACTCCTTCTATAAGATCGAAAAATTGACAGTCAAAAGAATGTGGAGTCAAATTTTAGTTTGACCCCACCAGTAAGAGACAATTTTTATCGTTCCCTATACAGTCCCAACGAGATTAACCCATTAAGGCAGAAGCGGCTTTTACACCTGATTGAGGGGAAAAATTATGTCCTAATTCAATCAAAGTTGATTCGAGACAGGCAATTCCGGTCAACATATCGCGATCGCTCACAAACCCAAGATGACCAACACGGAAAATTTTCCCTTTCAAATGATCCTGACCACCGGCTAAAGCAATGCCATATTTGCTGCTCATGATCTTTCTGATATCTTCTGCGCCGATAGGGGAAGGATCGACGGCTGTTACCGCAGTACTAGCACAGTCATCAGGGGCAAAAGTTTTTAATCCCAAGGCTTTAACTGCCGCTCTAGTAGCCGCGGTTAAACGTGAGTGTCGAGAAAAAATACCTTCTAGTCCTTCACGATGCATCATTTGCAATGCCACCTGTAAACCATACATAAGATTTACGGGAGGGGTAAAAGGAGTACTTGATTTCTGATTAGCTTTTTTGTACTTGCCTAAATCCATATAGAAACGAGGGAATTGACAGTTTTCATAAGCTTGCCAAGCCTTATCGCTGACGGAGATAAAACCTAGACCAGGGGGAATCATATAACCTTTCTGAGAACCAGAGGCGACTACGTCGAGTTCCCAACCATCAACAGGAACATCATAAGCACCTAGACTAGTTACCGCATCAACAATACTTAAAGCCGTACCATGAGCCTTTATATAGGTGCTAATAGTTTTAAGATCGTTGAGAACTCCTGTTGAAGTCTCAGAATGAGTGATGATTACCCCTTTAATCTCTTTATTGCTGTCAGCTTCAAGATGGGAGCGAAACTCCTCTGTATCTAAACTTTGTCCCCAATCTGCTGAAATGCGAACAGTATTTAAGCCAAAAACTTCGCAAATCTGCGCCCAGCGATCGCCAAATTTACCATTTACGCCGACTAAAACCTTATCCCCAGGGCTTAAGAAATTAATAATCCCCGCTTCCATCGCACCAGTTCCTGAAACGTTCAAGGAAAGCACTTCGTTTTTAGTTTGATGAAGCCATTTTAAATTGTCATTGATCTCCGCAATAATTTTACTGAAGTCCCCGCTACGATGACCAATCGGACGTTTCGCCATAGCGAGCAATACCTTCTCTGGCACTGGAGTAGGGCCAGGAATCATCAACATGTGTTTATCTTCCATTCTTAATTATCAGAAGCTAATTATTCAAGTTAGTTGTAAGTTGCACATACCATCTTATGGCTGTTTATCTATTCAGGATCGATCTCAATCATGAATTAAAAATTAAACTTGGTTAACGGTCTCAAATTGCTCAAGATTATTTATACCAAGACGAAAACTACCCTTAAGAAGCTAAGAAATAAAGACATCTCAACACATCTTTAATCTCAATCTCAAAGGCAGTTAAAACAGAATCTAAATCTCAGGAAAGAAGTATACAATTCCTTCAATCTAAGAGAAGATTTTATAAAAAAATATTCCGAAAATAACTTAATAACAAAATTAACTTATAGACATAGTTGTGACTTCATCGACGCCAGGAATAGCTTGCTCGCTCAAACAGAGCCAATGGCAGCTATATAAATCGATGTTTGAGCCATACAAACTAGCTAAAGCAGGAGCAGCAGGAAAAGGCCAAAGCCGATCAAAAACAATTTCGTTACTGTAAAGACTGAACTGAAGCAAGTAAACAGAAGGAATGGCAGAAAGAGAATCTAGAAGATCTGTTGCCAGTTTATACAAAGGTTTCCGTTTTGAAGAAGGAAAATCCAGAGACTGTTCATAACAGTTAGGAATAGCTCCTTCGCCAATAATATTGCCAAACAAAGTTTGATCTTTAGTCAAAATTATTGGTAACCAAAGATGCCCTAGCCAAGAATCCCCAACGCTAGTTTTAAAGCCAAGATTGCTCTCAACCCATCGTCTTCTTCCTGCTATTTCCCTACAAGCTTGATAAATTCTCTTAGCGGGGAAGTCGAAATATTCAGGCAACTGAATTGTTAGCGGACAGTACAGAGGTTGATTCGTACGACCCACCTTCTTACCAGTCCTTGACCACAAAGAGCCAACCGAGGTCATATCTAGCTCCACTTTAGGAGAATAAGTACTAACTCCTTTCTGGAGAGCCGTAACCATCCTCTCGGTAACGGGAGAAGCGGAAAGCAATTTTCCTTGATCGCTTACTTCCGCGTTAATGATAATTAAAGCTTGTTCCATTCCCTTTCTATTTCTGTTAGATACTTTTACGGGATGATTGTGCAAACTAGGTTTCTCATTTATCATTGCTAATCGGTCTAACTAAGAATCTGTGTTCAATAGAATTAGGGTAAAGAACAGTAAAGTCTTCGGTTTAAGACTCCCAATATACACCCCATTTTAAGTGGTTTATCGAAAATTATCTTAAGAAGTTAATCTCAACATAACTACTGTTACATTACGACAAACTAATTTGTGATTATTCTTGAAAATTAGTTTGAAAATCGTTTAAATCTAGTCCAGCTAGTAACGCGCCATCAATTCAAATAACACCTAAACACTATATTATCTAATCAACTACAACTTTTGAGACAAGGTTAAGGTTCATTGACAATTTTGTTTGGGTTTAGATTTTACTTTAATTATATTGGGACTAGCCACCATCCAATTTTTTCAGATAAATAAATGGGCACAAGTTAATATGCATTTACTAGAAAAAAATAACTCTTTATTTAGATTTGATCTAAACAAGGGAATTGACGATTAATTTGGTAATACTTACAAAACTAAGTTTGAGATTAAGTATTACTCAGTGTAAATATTAACCTAGGAACAAAACACTCCTTGAAATTAATGATTCTCTTAACAAAAACATGGACTTACTAGAATATCAGGCGAAAAAGTTGTTTCAGCAGATAGGAATTCCAGTTTTGCCATCTGAGACGATTACTGATTCTAGTGCGTTAAAGTTGTTAACGTTGAATTACCCGATTGTCTTAAAATCCCAAGTTCGGGTTGGAGGAAGGGGCAAGGCCGGGGGGATAAGGTTTGTAACTAACACTATTGATGCGATCGCCGCAGCCAGAGCTATTTTCAATCTCTCAATTTTAGGAGAGTATCCAGAAGCTATTCTGGCAGAGCCACAATATGATGCCGAGACAGAATTATTCTTAGGAGTTGTCCTAGATTATCATTTACAGCAACCAGTTCTGTTTGGTTCGGTTAGTGGTGGCATGAACACTGAATTGTTGCAGAAAAATTTACAGAAAGTTCCCGTCACCCAAGAATTTTCCCCCTTCCTAGCTAAACGATTAGGCGTCAAAATGGGACTCTCAGGTGATTTGTTGTTAGGGGTCAGCAACATTATCGAAAAAATGTATAGTCTATTTATCAGTAAAGATTTAGACTTGATCGAAATCAATCCCCTTGGCGTAAATCAAGATGGGCAATTAATGGCACTAGACGGAAAAATGACCGTCAACCAAAATGCTCTCCACAGACATCCAGAACTGGTCAAATTGGATCGGACTAATTTAAATTCAAGCAAAAATCTAGATATCAAAGTTAGCAATCAAAACACTGGGTTCCAACCGGCTAAAGCTTCACCAATATTCAATTATCTTGATTGGCACAATCCTAAAGGGAAAATTGCAATTCTCACTGACGATCAAGATCTTGCTCTCGTTTGTTGGGATTTAATTAAACTGGAAAAAGAAAAACCTGCTTGTGCCATTGTGGTTGAACCCAAATTACCCAAAAAAGAAGATTTACTTGTCCAAATGCAGGAAGTTTTTGATTTTTTATTCTTGAAAAAAATTAAGATCCTGTTGGTGAATTTTTGGAATTCAGAAGCTTTCTATCAAGCGATTATTCAAGTTTTATGCCAGATGCTGCCTGCACTTGATGACTGGAGTCCAGATAAAGTAATAGAGGAGGGCAATATCGTACCGATTAATAAATCGAGTTCCCCAAAAGTCCTATGTCTCCCAGCAACGACAACCAGAGGCGCAGCAAAACCAATCGAAGTGGTGATTCGATTAGCCAATACAAATCTAGAGTCGTATCGAGAAGAGTGTAAGCATCGGGCTATTCATTGGCACCAAGATCTTGATTACGCCATAATTCAAGCGATTTCTTTAGCTAAAACTAAATAATCGGGTTTCATTCTAAAAAATTTGTTAAAAGGAATCTAAGACTTTGTTACTTAGACCTGAATGAATAAGATTCCTAAAAAGTGGTGGGGAAAATTCTTTGACTTTTCTGAGTTTGTTTATAATTACTCGCCAAAAGATCATCCTAAATCGTTGAATTCTTGTGTAAATGCTAGACTCAGGATCAATTTTCGTCGGAATCAGGCTTCTTCTGCACTAGAACCAACAAAGACGCCTAATTATCTTGAAAGCAAAAAAAATATTGAAAGCAAAAAAAATCTATCTCAACTCAATTATCCCAAGGTTAAGGAGATGAAAAATTCCTCCCTCGATTCAAAAAGTAATGAGACCAAATTGTATCAACTCCATTCGGTGATAGATGATACTATGACGTGGAAATTTCATGAACCAATCATTATTCAAGGGGTTGATGCGCCTCAACTAGCAGCCTGTATCGATACATATCAAAGCAATCAAGTTGAAGTATTAGCGGTGGTTGGTCAAGGATTAAATGTCTCGGAAATTAAGCAAATTCCTGCTTTCAACTTAGTCGAGGATGCGATTAATTCAGTAGGAAGAATGGTAACCACTATCATCTGTACCGAACCCTACCAAGCCTTAGATGCTGCTTTAGAAGCGATCGCTTCTGGACTTAAACAATTAATCATCGAAACACCTAATTTTCCACCGCTAGATACGATTAAGTTACTTAAAGTTGCCGAAGCGAATCAAGTCTTGGTTTTGGGACCAGGCAGTTTTGGCATTATTAAGCCCCAGCAGTTTTGTTTAGGACAGTTGCAAAGTCAAGTTTTTCAACCAGGAAGAGCCGCGATTATCGGCTATGGAAAAACCCTAATTTATGAAGTGGCATGGGCATTAAACCAAGCAAAAATTGGTCAATCTTGGGCAATTTCTTTAGGTCAAGATAAAGTACTTGGCTTAGAAGCAATGTTCTGGCTAAAAATGTTAAACCAAGATCCTGATACAGATGTAGTCATCTTGATCCAGACGGCACAAGATCTTGATTATCAAATCTTAGAGTCTTTAAGTAACTCGATTACCAAACCGATAGTTTGCTATGTTGCTGGACTGAAGACTCCTGCCGATAAGTTTTTCCGCAGTAGCACCGATGTGCTTTTTAACCATCTTTCTAATTCTATTCCTGCAACTAACTCTTCTAAAAAAATAATCTCGATGATTAAAAAATCTGGCTTAATTATCGCCAATCGACCAGCAAAGATTCCCAGTACTGTGGTTAAGGCATTAAAAACCCAAGATCAGCTTAATGCCTAACTCCATAGTTAATGGGGTATAACCTTGAGTAGACAAAACCTTGAATAAGCAGAATGAAGTCGGAACCAGCAAATGATTATTTCATCTGGAAGAATGAAGCAGTTGCTCAGAATTTCTTAAATGGAGTTAGAGATGCAATTCCTCTTGCAAAAGAACAAATTGATTGTTTATTGCGAGTTATTGCTCTGACGCAAACCAAAGTCGAATCATTTTTGGATTTAGGTTGTGGCAATGGTATTTTGGGACGAGCGATCGCAGATAAATATCCCGAAGCTCAAGGCACCTTCATCGACATTTCCGAATCGATGCTAGCAGAGGCGCAAACTAAATTTATCCAAGCAAATTCTAGAGAAGGAAATAGTCACGAAAATAGATATCAGTTTTTACTAGAAGATTTTGGGAATAAAAGCTGGTTACAGGTCTTAAGTGATCAGAACCGATTTGATGTAATTGTCTCTGGATTTGCAATTCATCACCAGCCAGATTCGAGAAAGCGAGAAATTTATCAAGAAATTTATAACCTACTTAATCCTGGTGGCATTTTCCTCAATTTAGAACATGTTGCTTCCCACTCTAAGCTGGGAGAAGAGGCATTTGATCAGTTATTTGTCGATGCCTTGTTCGAGTATCATCGCCAAACTGACCCTCAGAAATCTCGTCAAGCGATCGCCCAAAACTACTACAGTCGCCATGATCAAAACGCCAATATCCTTACCCTAGTTGAAACTCAGTGTAATTGGCTTAGAGAAATTGGCTTTATCGATGTCGATTGTTTTCTCAAATTATTTGAGATTGCTTTATTCGGGGGAATTAAATCGCGTCAAACTAATCCCTAAACTAAAGTTATTAACCAACAACGATTATTCAAGGTTAAATGCTATTAATAAAATACCCATGCCATAATGAGCAAGCAAGATTAGCTAGGCTATTAAGCAAAGCCCTTTAGGATTCAGCAGATATATTGTCTGCATAACTTGGTTATTTTTTAAGGTAATTAGTTTGCACTGGGATTAGGAGCGTCAATGATGGAAGGTTTTTTGGTTGATCAAAAATTGGTGGAATATCAAGCAGAATTAGATAGTCTGTTAAACCAATTAGAAATATTTGCAAACCAAATTAATAATCAAAAACTACAAACCACAATTATTAATTTACGCAGCAATATCAACGAACCATTTTTGTTTGTAGTTGTCGGTGAGGTAAAAGCAGGAAAAAGTAGTTTTGTGAATGCTCTTTTGCAAACAGATATCTGTAAAACTGCCGCTGACCCCTGTACCGATGTAATTCAACAGATAGTTTACAGCGAAGAAAACTTTAACCAAACTATTAATCCTTACCTCCGCAAAATCGGCTTACCCAAGGAAATTTTAAAAACCCTGTCGGTTGTTGATACTCCTGGCACCAACACGATTGTTGATAATCATCAAGAAATCACCCAAGAGTTTATTCCCAATAGCGATTTAATCTTTTTTGTTTTCTTTGCCAAAAATCCCTACACTCGTAGCGCTTGGGAACTTCTGGACTATGTCAATAGCGAATGGCGCAAAAAAGTGGTTTTTGTGTTGCAACAAGCAGACCTGACCAAGCCAGCAGAACTAACAAAAAACAAAGAGAAACTAGCCGAATTAGCTAAGGAAAAAGGAATTGAATCGCCTGTAGTTTTTGCAACTTCAGTTGAGTATGAGGTCAATGGGGAACAGGCTAAAAGTGGTTTAGCTGAGGTTAGAAACTACATTCAGGAAACACTACAAGATGGCAGTACCAAAAGATTAAAACTTCAAGGCGTTGCCAAGACCAGTGGGCAAATTATTAACCTACTTAAAAAAGATTTAGTCGCGATCGAACAGCAGTTAGCTAAAGATCAAGCCATAGTTACCAAAATCAAAGATAAGCTTCAGCAAAATAAGCGTCAGTCAGGATTTGAATTAGAATCCTTGATTAACCGACTTTTATCTAAGTACGATAGCATCACCTCTAGAGTGAAAGAAGAATTTCGCGAAAAGTTATCGATATTTACCTTAATCAAAGGTTCTTTTGCCGTATTACTAAGAACGAAAAAATCTGCGCCAAGTTGGATGGATGAACTTAAAGAAAGTTGTGAAGTCGAGTTAAAAAATTCTTTGGGAGAAATATCCCAAGATGGGATTAAACACTTTGTCGGCGGCATCCGAGCTTTACTGCAAAGTTTGGTCGAGGATCTGCATGATATCAAGGTTAATCAAGTTAACAACGATATCATCATGGTCAACACAATTGAGAGCCGCCAAGAAATTGTCGAAGATGTCCAGCAAAAAGTGTCTAGCCTGTTAGACGATAAGAGTTTTATGCACTCGATTGAATCGGTAAATGCCAGTGTTGCTCCTCGTTTTCTGGGTGGGGGTGCTGCGGTTGCTGCGGGAACAGCGATCACCGCTCTAACCGAAATAGTCTTGCTCGACATCATTGGAACGGCCTTTGCTGGGGTAGGAATTCTGTTTGCAGGCGGAACCCTGGTTCTTAAAAAACGCAAGATCATTAACCAGTTTGAAGCGAAATTAGACCGAGAAAAAGTCCGCTTCGAAAGAGAACTAACAGACAAGTTAACTTCTAAGTTAGACATCATCTACGAAGAAATAGAGCGCAATTTCCTCGAAATTTATAACTATGTGGCAGAAGAAGAAAGCAAGGTTTTACCCTTAGTTCAGCAATTTTCGCAAATAGAGCAAAGTGCACAAAAAACCTTTAAAGCGGTAGAGGAATAAATAGTTAGTTGGCGTAGCTGAGTTGAGGTACTCAGGACAAAAGACTATTGTTCGTTGTTGATTGTTCGTTGTTGATTGTTTTTGATAAAAGTGAAAGTATTTCGAAGGGCGAAATTTAAAAAATCAGACTGTGATTCAACATCGCCTAGCATTAACCTATACCTTGGTACTTAACGCTCTTCTTCGATACTAATAATTCGACGAATTTCTTCTGATTTAAGTCCGATCGCCATTGGTCTTCTGCAACCAGGTATCACAGAAACATCATAAAGTTCTTTAACAACACCCTCTAAGCGCAACCAGTGGACAATATCGCCTGAAGTTAGATCAATCACCATTAGCCCACAGCGAGGTTCTACCCCTTGCTTCTCTAGTCTTTCATTCATGGCTAGATCCGCAAAGGTTTTATTATCTCGTGATTGGGAAAGCCCCACAATGGCATAGTTACCAGAGAAAGCACAGCCCCTTAGATAGCCAGGACAAAAAGCGATCGCCTCGAATTTACCCTGCTTCAAATCAATAAAACCAAATTCCCCACTTCCAGAATTAAAGACCCAAAGTTTTCCTTGA
>CALKUU010000336.1 GCA_937996665.1 uncultured Xenococcaceae cyanobacterium
CTCCATGCCATTTTAGATGAGGTTTTAAGGTTTCACGAAGCAAGCTAACATTATCCATAGGGTTCTCATGATTTGAGTGTAGTTACTTTTCATGAAACCCTTTTCAGCTCTACTTTTACAACTTTTGTCCCGTACTAAGGATACCCATATATTTCTATGGTTTATTGAAAACAATCCACGGTTAAGTGATGAAATCAAAAACTTGATTGAAGATGAACGCAACAACAGCTATCTAAGTATTGCCAGTCTTTGGGAGATGTCCATTAAATATAATTTGGGAAAGCTGAAATTAGAACCCAACTACGACAAATTTGTCGAACAAGAAATCAGTTCAAGCGATCTTAAACTATTGAATATTAGACTGGAACATTTACGAATTAATGCTGTACTTCCCTTTCACCATAAAGATCCCTTTGACCGACTGATTATTGCCCAATCTATAGCAACAAATATCCCAATCGTTACCGTTGATCAGATTTTTGATAAGTACGAGGTAGATCTAATCAATTAAACATTTCCCTCACTCCAGCAACCCTGCCAACTAGCAAAACAAAACAGGATTAACCAACTCGGGTGCTTCATCCTGGGAACAATGACCCAAACCCATAAATCAATAAAACTTTGCTGGTTGCTGATCGATGTTGGCAGAGATAGATTCGACGCGTTTAATTACTTTGATTAAATAATCATAGTCGGGTAATCCTTCGTCCTTTAAAAATTGCGCTGAAGCTGCAATATGGGAAGGAGAATTAGTCAAGATTTTTCTGATTTGTTCTTGCTGAAAGCGCTCAATATTTTCGCTAATAATGATCGCACCTGAAGGAATCTCGTGTTCATCTAAGTAAAGTACTCGAAATTTGTTAGCTCCCAATTCTTTGCGATAGCGATTGAACTCTTCTAGGGATAATGCAGTAGCCGCAACTTTTCCCTCTTCTACCCAACTCATTCCCGTTTTGGCAGTGGGTGCAAACATAATTTCGGCAAAAGCTAACCCATAAAGGTTGTAGATAGGCAAATAGTAGCCCATTGCCGAACCAACTTGACCTAGTGCAATTATCTCTCCAGCAAGATCTCGCCGATTTTGAAATTCGGCATCTTGGCGGACGATAATTACTGAGCGATTATTGTTAATTCCCTCTAAGGGGATAACGGATTGATAGTTGTAACGATTAACTGCGATCGCTGCTAAACCAGAAGGAGCAAAAACCAAATCCCATTTTTTATTAGCAATTCGTCTAAGAGCCTGAACCTCGTTATAGGTTGGCTCTAATTCGATAACACTCTTGAGTCCTGTTCCTAAATAAGTTTTGAAACCAGAATATTTTTCTATTGAGCGATCGCTACTTTCATAATTGACAATGCCAATATTGAGATGCTCGACCTGAATATTTTCTGGTTTAGAACAGGCTGTCCCCAAAAAAAGTATTAAAGATAAAATAATTGTTTTTTTTAACATCATCAATTCACATCTAACTTTTCAAGAAAAATAAAGATCAATAGAAGTTTAATAAGATTTCATCAATTAGCTTACCTGTTCATCTATTTAGGCGAGTTATCAAAATATATTGGTGTCTAATTTAGAATAACTTTAATTAAGAATGATTTGCTTCACTTCTTGGCAAAGACCATATTACTACAACCTTACTAATAATGAATAAATAGAATTATTTCAGTCAGAAAGTATCAAAACTTTAGGATTTCAATACCTTTTCTTAATTTTTTTTAAAGCTAAAATATAAAGCCTAAAAAGAAGAGTAAAATCTGATTTGATAATAAATACTTTTAATGCTTAAAAATGCTAAAAAATCTTAAGCTTTGGACAAAGTTAAACTTACTTTTACTAACTATTTTAGCTATCTTAACGATTAGTATTAGTCTATTGCTTTCCTATGCATTAAAAGATTATGCCAAGAATATCATCGTCGAAAGAGCCTCGATTCTACTAGAGACCATGACTTCTGTTCGCAATTATACAAGTACTCAAATTAGACCAGAGTTAGCATCTAGATTAGAGGAAGAAACGTTATTTATTCCGCAAACTGTTCCTGCTTATTCGGCTAGAGAAGTATTTGATAGTCTCAGAAAAAATGGTAAATACAGTAACTTTTTTTACAAGGAAGCAACCCTAAACCCGACTAATCTTAGAGACAAGGCTGATAAATTTGAAGCTGAAGTTGTAAATGCTTTAAGGGAGAATCAAAAAAGTCAGACTCAAGGTTTTCGCTCTATCCCAGCAGGCGATCTTTTTTATATTGCCAGACCTATCAAAATCACTAAAGAAAGTTGTCTTGAGTGTCATGGCATTCCTAGCGATGCGCCAAAAAGCCAGATTGCCACCTATGGGGACACTAACGGTTTTGGCTGGAAAATGAATGAGGTGGTTGGGGCTCAGGTTATCTCGGTTCCAGCTTGGGAAATTATTAAAGACGTTAATAACCTTCGTAAACTAGTTTTAGGTGTTGTTTTAGCCTTACTATTACCAGCAATCTTGTTATTAAATCTATTTTTAAAGCTGTTAATTACCGACCCTCTCAATAAAATGTCTAGTCTTTCTAAAAAATTGAGTACTGGAGATATGACGGTTGAGTTTGATCGAGAAGGAAAAGATGAGATTGGTACTTTATCTGGCTCACTTAATCGCTTAAAAGTTAGCTTAAAAATGGCGATGGATATGATCGAAGACGATAAATCGAAGTCGTAAGTATTTGATTCTGGACAAACTTAGTCTTTTAAACTTGCAGCTAATTTACTTGTTTTCTTTAAAGGAATTTCTGTCTGAAAGTTTTGGCTTGTTGGGGGTCTTCAATTTTAAGTGACAAGGTATGGACAAGCTCTGATTCAGATAGATGGGGATTTGCGGAAATTGTGCGATCGCAGATCATTTTTGCCATAGGGCCAACAAATTCGGCTAGTTCTTGGTAACAGCGGTTGGTAAATTCGGGGGAAATTGGCGGAGGAGATTTTTGCTGCTTGCTTGGGTTGATAATATTAGGCAAAGTTGCAGAAGTCTGATACTGGGAAGCTTTCTCCGCAGGGAACATAGAGGTTGTTGCTTTGAGAGTTTTCTCGTTATCAGTTGTTTGAGAGGAGCTTTTTGGTTGAGGTGATGGCGCAGAGAAAGTAGTAAGTTGATTTTGGTTCAACGGGCTAGCGATTAATCCAGATGAGAAATATTCATCTAGCCCTAACAGACTCGGCTCAATTGAGACCGCTTTATTAAAAATATCTCTAGCGGAGTTGGGTCGATCTTGTGGGTTAATCGCAACTAAACTGGCGATTAGTTGCTCGAATTCTTGATTAATGTCATCAAGAAAGTCTTGCCAAATAATTTTTTTTGAAGGGTCTTCCATCAACTCTTGGGGTCTTTTTGCAGTTAACAGAAAGAGGATGGTTTGCCCTAAGGCATAAAAATCTGACTGTCTCATTGCCTTCCCCTGAACCTGTTCAATCGGTGCATAGCCTGGGGAGTTGATACTGGTAATTGCGCCTGCGGCTTGTTTCTCTTGATACTCTGAGTTGATATGTCTGGCTGTGCCAAAATCGATCATTGCCATCCAGCCATTTGCCCTCAACATAATGTTTTGGGGCTTGATGTCCCGATGAAGAAAATCGTGGTTGTGTATTTGTTCTAAAATCAGGGCTAGCTCTGCTAACCAGCGAATAGCTCTCTTCTCCCGAATCGGACGATTGCCCCGCTCCCGAAGATACTGTTCTAGGTTTAATCCTTCTATTTTTTCCATGACGATACAATGCATCGGTTCTTTTTTGCCAGCGGGAAAATAGTGAAAATAGCCGTCAAAATCTAAGGCAGGAATACTAGGATGTTGAATTGAGGCAAGAATCTCTGCTTCTTGTTGAAAGAGTTCAATGTATTTGGGATGGTTGTCCATCAACACTTTCAACACTTTTGGAGAAGAAAGTAAATCTAAGACTTCGTAGGTTGTGCCAAATCCCCCCTGACCAAGCTCTCTAATAACTCGATAACGTCCGTCTAATAGCAACTCTGAACCACAGCCTTTACAAAAAATCAGGGTATCAGAATTACTCGGTTTTTTACACTGGGGGTTGATACAGAGGCTCATTTACTTAGTCATGTGTTGCTGACGAGAACGATAATACCTACATTAATACTAAAAATATGAGACTAGATAAATATAACCTAAGAAATTAATGATCTTTCTCTAGTTAGTAAACAAGAAACATTTGTAAATAAAAATGTATTATTTGTGGTTACTTTTCAAGATAAGTGAAATGCATAAGGCATTTAAAATAGTATAAACTCTAATGATATCAAGGTAAAGGACAATTTAAAAACAACACATTATCTACTTCATAAAGGTATCAGTATTAACAGGAATAAAGAAAAAGATTACTTTTTAAATTCCATACAAGATCGGAATTATGTATCCAATATTACTTATAGTTTTGGTGATTAATTTTAATTGAAAACAGTTGAAAATTGTCCTTTTTTGTGAATATAGCAAATAAATAGCGATCGCTATTACTAGTTTCAATGTTGATCTCGAAATTAAATCTTTCAATATTGTTTTATGAATGCCTAGTTCTAATTGGAATAGCATTGATTGGAGATTATTTATCTTCGATCTTGGAATCAGCAGAACATTATTGAGCATGGCTACAGTTATTAAAGAAGTCAGCGATCTCGCTTTAGTCTTGGCTCTCGATTATTTATATCGGGAAACTTTCAAAGTATTTGAGGTGGAAAAATTATTACCAGCTTCCAGGGTTCTGGTTGCTAAGCTGCAAGTACCGATCTCTCAAGTGGCGATCGAAGGTTATTACAACGAAAGTGCAGAGTTAACGGAATATTTCCTTAACATCAGAGCATTGCAACAAGTTGAGGGAGAGAAAAAGTCTGTTGTGGAGCAACTAGATGAGTATCAGTTATTGTTTCGGGTTGTGTCTGCGGAAATTTTTGGTTCTGAAAGCGAGACTAACAAGCTGCTGCCAGCGAAAAAAGATCCGCTCTATTTTGCTTTAGCAGAAACCAATGTTGGTGAGTGGGATGTGAAAACCTTGACCGAAAAAGCTCATGAATTTGCTGTAAAAAACGATGATATTTCTCTAGTTGGCATTGCAGCATATCTTAAAGACTCGGTGGTTTTGGCTGCTTTGAGAGAATCTGTTGTCTTATATGCAATGGTTATGGTTGGCTGTGCTGCTGGCTTTGAACCGCCAACAATCAAGTATGTCTGGAATGTCTCTCCCGAATTAGCCACAAAGGTAAATCGGTTTATCGATATTTTCAATCACTTAACGTCGAGCCAGCTTAAACAAGCTAGTGCGGAAAATGTCGAGTATTTTTATCAAGCCTATGACGATAACAATATTGAAGGAAGATGTGTGCGGATTGGCTTTGATGATTCTCAATCTCCAGCGCAAAACTATCATTGGGCGGTTAAGAGAGGTATGGCAGGATTAGAGGTTGATGAATTTTGGCATCAGGATTTATGGACGACGCAAAGATATCAGTCGGAAAGATTGTATTCTTTTTGAGTTAAGTGATTATTGTACTCATAAAAGAAATCAAGCATGAACCCAACCCAAACCAACTGGTTTAACCTCTTCGGAGAATACATTCCTTCCTCAACCACTTGGCACGCTCTAACCACCTTCTATTCCCTCGGATTATCGCCAACTCGCTCTTATAAATTCAAGCGAACATTTACCACCAACCCCGACAAAAGCATTATTTATCACACCAACACCTACTACTCAGCCAACGGTCAGACCGAGGAAAAAAATTGGCAACTAAATCAGCAAGAA
>CALKUU010000337.1 GCA_937996665.1 uncultured Xenococcaceae cyanobacterium
CCCATCGCTTTAAAAGTGGCATATTCTGCCATGTGGTCGTTCACATCAGTAGAAAGAACTTGATATACCACCACAATCCCGACGATAAAACCCATCGCTGTCCCAAGACTAAAAACAAAGCCGATCGCCGTACTATTTTTAATATAAGCCAATTCTTTATCGACAAATTCGGCATGGGTGTATGCCACCACATCATGGGTTAGGTAGTTATTAAGATAGGTGCGTACCGCTTCGACATCTGAACCCGCCTCCACATTAACTAGTCCCAAGCTAACCAAACTAGGTTGTTTGCGAGGGAACAAGCGCATAAAATTTTGTTGGCTAGTAATTAAAGTGCCATCATCGGCAAAGGAAGCTCCCACGCTAAATAAACCACCAATAGTAATTGTCGTGCGATCGCTTTCGGTCGTAACGGTTTTGCCTTCCTCAACCTGGACAATAACCTCTGTATATTCGCCCCGAGAAGCTTGGTCAAAGAGCACCGTATCGGGAATTTTCACCTTAGCTAATTGAGCGTTTACTTCTGGTAAATCAAAAGCAGGGCGATCAGGGTTAAAGCCAACTACGCTCATTGAGGTGCGTTCACGTGTTTGGGGGTTGCGCCAATCGGTAGAGCTGATATAAACAGGTTCAGCTGTCTCGACCCCAGGAACATCGAGGGATTGATAGATACGGCGACGGGGAAAGGTGGAGGGTCGATTAAAGTTGGTTGCCTGAACACTGGTAAGGACAATGTCCGCCTTAATTTTGCGCGCATACTGGGTGTTGGTGGTAAACAGGGCATTCATAAACCCCAACTGCATAAAAATGAGGATATCGGCGAAGGCAATTCCTGATAGTGCAGTTAGCAGGCGCAATTTATCGTGCTTGAGTTGTAGCCAACCCAAAGGGGTGCGATTTTTTAGGAGTTTAAACATGATTTTTATTCTGGTTGGGGCGCATCGCGATGCGCCCTTATTTAGAGAGCGATCTGAACGTTGACTAACAGATTAATTAATCCCGATACCTTTTTGCTAGAAGCTTCATCTAGTCTGACTTTGACTTCGACTACTTTGGCATCGATATTGGCGGTGGGGTCGGTGTTGACGACTTCTTGTCGTTGGATTTCTAGCCCGATTTTTTCGACTGTGCCACTCAAAGAATCGCTAATAGCACTACTGGTAATTTGGGCAGTTTGACCAATTTTTACTTTGCGAATATCACTTTCATAAACCTCGGCGATCGCATACATCTGGTCGGTTTGCCCGATTCTGACAATCCCGCCGTCGCTATCTACTACTTCCCCTGGCAGAGTAAGAATTTTAATTACTTTACCCGCTTGGGGTGATTTAATATATGCCTGATTTAGATCGGCTTGAGCAGTAATAACTGCTGCTTCGGCTTCTTTAACTTCGGCTGTTGCTAGCGCCACATCTACGGGGCGAACTTCGGCAATGCGATTAAGGGTTGCTCTTGCTTCGGCAATTTGTAATTGCTCGGCGGACTCGATTCGCTGAAGGTTGGCTTTGGCTTCGGCTAGTTGCTGCTGGGCAGTGGCAAGAGTTAACTCACGGCTATCTCTTTCTGACTCGGTAACTGCCCCTTGGGTAAATAGTTTTTGGAAGCGCTGATATTCTAGTTGGGCATTTTTTAGCTCGGCTGCCATACGCGATACTGTTGCTGTCTGAGCTGCCATATTATTGTTGCGTTCGGCTTCGATTCGGGCAATAGTCGCTTGCTGGGCTTGAATTTCGCCTGTTTTTGCTCCTGCTTTGACTTGGGCAAGGTTGGCATTGGCGATCGCAACTCTGGCTTCTGCTTGCTTGAGGGCTGCCACGGCGCGATCGCGGCTATCGAGAACGGCGATCGTTTGACCCTTAGTAACGCTCTCTCCTTCGCTGACCAAAATTTCTTCAACCCGACTTCCTTCCCCAAAAGAGGATACCGATAGTTGCCTGACTTCACCAACTGGTTCTAGTCTACCTAGGGCTGTGACTGTTTTGATTTCGGGGAGTGTCTGTTCGGTTACTGTTTCTGGCTCGGAGATAGCTGTAAACTGTCGCCAAGTGTAGATGGTTGCACCACCGAAGAGGAGGATTAGTCCTGCGATGATTGCAGAAGATTTGTTTACCAAGGTTTTAGAGGTTGGGCGATTTTCTGTAGTGTAGTCCATCATTGTTGGATAACCAAAAAACTAAACCGTTCAGTTTAATTATACACATAAAAACACCTCGTATATTTGCAGAAAAAACCGATCATTTCTTATTTAACATGATGAGTATTCCAGTTATTCGATGAGTACAAACACTTAGTTTATTGATATTTTTCACAATCACAAATCAGAAAATTGATATTATTATTAACTACCTAAAGATTGCCAAGCCAAATAGGCTCAAAGTACTCAAAGCCAGCATTATTATTCATACATTCTGTGAATTCATATGGAGAAAAGCGAGTGTAAAGTCCAAGACCATTCTCATCCCAATTTTCGTCAAAACATTCTTGAAAATGATTTTTCACAGTCTCTTTGCAATGATTATTTGTTGAGCAATTTTGCAACAACTCTTGTTTGAGCAGCTTTGTTTGTTTTGCAATATCCGAATCGTTAATAAATCCAATTACAAAGGAACCTACCGTTACGAATAAAATAAATTTTATTTTGTCAAATAGATCTAGTTTCCAAAACCAAAAAGGATCATTCATCGTTAAAAATCACTTCAGTAATTAAACAGTTTTCCTTCTTTAAAATTATGCGGACTATTCAAACTCAAGTTGATATCAACAGCGATCGCCAGTTAAACCTGCAACTACCC
>CALKUU010000338.1 GCA_937996665.1 uncultured Xenococcaceae cyanobacterium
CGAGATTCAATCGATAATTGATTATGGACAGTGACAATTGTTTTTGGTGAAATATTTCGCCAACGCTTGAGCCAAGCTGCAATTACATTAGTATCTAAGGCAGTTAAAAGCGTATGCGGTTGTTCTTGTTTGAGATAATCAAGCAGATTGGATACGCTACTAATCAATCTATCTTGCTTAAAATCAATTAATCTAACTCGATCTGGAATTTGTTCTAGGTAAGGTCCTTCAGCTTTAACCAAAAGTAGGTCAACTTCCATGCCTGATTCAAGAAATCCCTTGGCTAAGTTGAGCATGACTCTTTCTGCTCCTCCGCCATCAAGAGCAGTTAAGAATATGGCGATTTTAAACATTTATCTGTAAGTACTTAATGTTGTTTAGCTAGTTATTGAGATTGGTTCGTTATTTAAAAATGAGGATTCCTCAGGGATATCTAAAAATTTGGATAAGGCTAAACTTAGATAGATTATCCAGAAAATCGAATTGTGTTCAATCAGGGTTGGCTCACTAAAATTATAGAAGAGTAAATATGCTAGGAATAGCAATGGCCAAAGCCCTTCATTAGAATGATTTAGGCTAGTTAAAATTGCTGCTCTTCTGGTTATGGCAAGAAATGTGAGGGTAAAGAGGATTGTTCCAATGATGCCAAAAGCGATCGCTAATTCTATGTATCCATTGTGAGAATGGGGTGGGTTATAGGTTGTACCATAAATTTTACTAATTAGAGATCTCGATTCGGTATTTGACCAAAACCCTAAATAACCATAACCACGCCAAGGACGTAGTTTGATTTGCTCAATCAGCCCAGCCCAAATTGTCGTTCTTCCTGATAAAGTTAGGTCTTTACCGAGGCTGCCTAAAATACTTTCAGCATTAATCCAAATGGCCATCCCAGCAGTGCTGACTACTAGAAATAAACTGAGCACTAAGGGCACAGCAAGAAGATCGTTAAAACGTAAAGACTTTAAGATTACCCAAACGACCAATAAAAGAATTAGCACCATTAAGGCTGTTTTTGAGTTGGTTAAAATGATTAGCCCGAAAGATAAAAATAGTCCTACTTTAATGAGGATCTTTTGAAAGCTTGTTTCTGGTTTAACGCATAAGTAAACTAGGCAACTTAATGTGAGTAATCTAGAAAAAATATTTTTTTGAATAAAAGGGCCTCGCCAGGCTCCAGCATGAATCCCACTTTCGATCGCATGTCCGGGCAAGGCCAAGGTATAAAGAAGGCTGATAATTGAAGCTATCCCTAACGCCCAAGCAATTATTCTCAACTGTTCTCTTACGTTATATCGTGATGCAAAATACAATCCGAAAGTACAAGTCTCGATAAAGGCAAGAGATCTTGGCTGAGTGACTTCGGGTACATTACTCCAAAGTGATGATAAGGGAACCATCAAAATTAATAGCCAAATTACCTTGCCTCGAAATAATGTCTTAAGAGTACTTTGGTGTCTATGAATTAAGAGAAAAAGTACACAGAGAAAAATACCATGTTGAAAGAGAGAGAGTATTTTCCCAAAAGGGTTGTCGCCTGCTAACAACAGACTCTCTGGCGTTCCTTCTGAGGCTTGGTAAAGGCTTTCAAAGTCGAGGACTCTACTGTAAAAAATTAATGCTAGTACTGTTAATTTATCTTCTATCCGAGAAATTATTCCGTTCATTTTTTATAAGAATAGTAAAAATTTCTAAGTTTTATTTCTAGCTTTTCACTCAATTTAAGATCACTATAATATCCATTAATAAGAGAGCTTATGTCGTTATTACCTTGGCTTTTTCCCTCGTAAAGACTTAATCCATAGGCAAAAATATTATTGGTGAATTTTGCCATGAAAGGGAACTTTTGTTTTAATAAACAGGCTGTGGTGATATTAATCTTGCCACGTAAACTATCTTTGTCTGTTCTGAAAGTATAGGCATTATTGTCGTGTATTTTCTGCCAGGCTAGTTTTTCTAAAAGTGCATATCCTGGTGTTAGTGCAAAGGCTGCATACTTTAAATAGTCATCACTAGTGATTTTAATTGTTTCCGACATTGGTAAGAGTCTTTCGAGTAGAGAGCGTCGGTAACAAAGTCCTGAGGTGGCAATGCTATTGAAGGGAAGTTTGCCATTTAGTTTGCCCTTCTCTATCTCTGTTGTGATGTCATAAATGCCTGACTCTCCAGAATATTCTTGTTTAATTTCTAGTGATTTAAGATCCTTGTCAACAAACTCCAACGGGTGAAAACACCAACCGACTTCGCTATTCTGTTTGAAAACCTCAACAATTTTGGCTATTTTTGTAGGAATGAAATAGTCATCTGAATCTAGAAAGCAGAGAATATCACCTTTACTGTGCCCAAATCCTGCATTGAAAGCGGATGCTTGTCCCCCATTTTCTTTAAGAACAGGAATAATTTTATCTCCATATTCTTGGATGGTTTGTTGGGAGCCATCGGTGGAACCATCATCAACAACGATTATTTCAATGTTTTCGTAGGTTTGATTTAAAGCGCTGTCGATCGCAATAGTTAAATAGTGACCGTAATTATAGTTATTTATTAGAATACTAACTAAAGGTTGATTATTCATTTTCAGATATAGAATAAATATAATAAAATTTAGGTTTACTTATAAGTTTGATACTTTTTGCTGGAAACTTATAGAAATTGACTAATTTTTGGATTTTAACAAGCAAAATAGACTGTGATTTTACTTGTGATAAAATATACTAATTTAAGGTGTATTGTCTGTTTATAAATAATTATATGATCTTGAAGATAAGACTGGATAATTGTTATCTATAACTATAAATTTACAATAGATTTATAGTTATATTATAGTTGATTTATCTTCTCCTTGAGAAGTTATTTAGTTCAGCTTTTATAAGAATAATAAAAATTTCTAAGTTTTATTTCTAGCTTTTCACTGAACTTAAGATCGCGATAATATCTATTGATAAGTGAAGTTATGTCGCTGTTATCTTGAGATTTTTCTTCGTAAAGACTCAAGCCATATGCAAAAATATTATTAGTGAATTTTGCCATGAAAGGAAATTTTTGTTTTAGCAAACAAGCTGTGATGATATTAATTTCTCCGTGTAAATTATCTTTATCTGTTCTGAAAGTACAGGCATTGTTTCCGTGTATTCTCTGCCAGGCTAGTTGTTCTAAAATTACATATCCTGGGGTTAGGGCAAATGCTGCGTACTTTAAATATTCATCACTAGTAATTTTGATGATTTCCGACATTGGTAAGAGCTTTTTGAGTAAGGATCGTCGATAACAAAGTCCTGAGGTGGAAATACTATTGAAAGGAAGTTTGCCATTGAGTTTTCCTCTCTCTATTGCTGCAGTGATATCATAAATGCCAGATTTTCCAGTGTATTCTTGAGTAATTCCCAATGGCTTAAGCTCTTTGTCGACAAACTCTAGAGGATGAAAGCACCAGCCTACTCCGTCATTCTGCTGGAAAAGTTCAACAATTTTGGCTATTTTTGTAGGAATAAAAAGATCATCTGAATCTAGAAAACAGAGAATATCACCTTTACTTTGAGTGAATCCTGCATTGAAGGCTGATAGTTGTCCTCCATTTTCTTGGAAAATGGGAATGATTTTATCTCCATATTCTTTGATTATTTGTTGGGAATCATCAGTAGAACCATCATCGACAACGATTATTTCGATATTTTTATAGGACTGATTAAGAGCGCTGTCGATCGCAATAGTTAAGTAGTCACCGTAATTATAGTTATTTAGTAGAATACTAACTAAAGGTTGATTGTTCATTTTTAAATGTCTTGGCTATTTTTATATGTAGACTTTATGTTTATATTTAAGCCTTATCTGCTTTGGGAAAACCAATAGCAGTCGAGTTGATCTTGAGTTTTTGATAAGCAAAATAAACTAGAATGATATTCCAGCAAACCATGCTAATCGCGGTTGCTATTGCTGCTCCTTCTACGGAGTAGATGGGGATTAAGATTGAATTTAAAATAATATTAATAACCGCACTGATGCTAACTCCAATTGCAGTATATTTATCAAATCCAGTCATAATAAGTAGCAGGGCAACCGAGCCGGTAAAGGCATTGACTAGTTGACCTAGGCTCAGAATTGTTAGGGCTGAGTGCCCAGCGACGAATTCGCTGCCAAACAGCAATAGCAAGGATTTGCCAAATATAATCAGGATAGTTGCCATGATTAAGGCGATCGCAAAGTTGGCTTGGCAAGATTTGGTGACAATTTCTTGGAGCCTCCCTCTTTCTCCTTGGGTATGTAGACTTGCAAAGGTGGGAGCAATTGAGGTGTCAAAAGCTATCAAAATAAAGGTGATCAAGCCTGCCCCTCGATTGGCAACGGTATAAAGACCAACTGCTTCAGTACTATCCAAGCTGCCCAACATAATCGTATCTGTTAAATTGTTGACGATGTACATGCTGCCAATAAATAGCATTGGCAATGCGCTTTTCATCCATAATTTTGATTGATAGCTTGGTCGTACTTTTTTGATCTTTGGCGATAAATGTCGGCTGAGTAAAAATTCGCCAACAATACAAGCAACAATTGCTGCTACTACTTTGAGGGCAACTGCCTCTTGTGCGCCTAGCTCTGTATCCAGAAAAAAGATCGAAATTAGTAAAAACAAACAGAGCAAGAGGGGTCTAATCAAAGTATCGGGTAATTGACCAATTACAATCTTGCCGATTGCATGCATAGTTGGTTGCCTGAGACGGGCAATTGCCTCAGCAGGTACAGCGAGAAAGGCAATCGACATTACCCAAACTAGATTTATATTAGTTTTGCCTAAAAATAGCCAAAATCCAGCGATCGCTAAGGCTGAGACTAGAATAGAGTTCCAAAAGACTACCTTTCTGCTCCACTTTAAAAGTCCTTTACTTAGATGCCATTCTGACTTGGTGTTATATACAGATATTTCTCTCAGAACTAAGCCTTCGAGACCTAAAACCGCAGGAATTAGGAGTAAATAAACCCAAGCACTAGCGTAACTATATGCACCAAATCCCGAAGTCCCGAGTACTCTTGCTAGTAGCAAACTATTTGTATAAAGCAGCAAGGCATTAACTACTTTGAGCCCAAATGTTCCTGCGATCGCTTTTGCCAAAAACTTTTGCAGCTTTCCGAGGTTCCCAAAGTGGTCTTTCCACAGTGAAATCAGCTTCAACATAAAATTTAGTAACTGGTGGATGAAGGCAATGACCTGTCTTGATATTGCAATTTGAGTTCGTAGTTTCTTGAGTACCTATAGTACCCATCTACCTCTCGATCAACTCCATTAATTACTACACCCAAAATCTTCTGTCCTGATTGCTCTAGAAGATCCTTGGCACTATTACTGATTGTTGGGTTCGTAACCCCCAGTCTGCCAACTAGAACAATACCATCTGTTTTTCTGCCAACTACTAAAGTGTCTGAAAAAAGTAGAACTGGTGGAGTGTCAATAACAACCAAATCGTACTTACCCCTGCACTCTTCTAGTAATTCAGTCATGCGATGAGACTTTAATAGAGAAAGATACTCGGTTTGCATACTTCCCGCTGTCAGAATACTTAATTTCGGGTTAATGTCTACTGGTTGAATTGCTTCAGAGAGTGGAATCTTGTTTTGGAGCACTTCGATCAAACCATCTTGGTTTTTGGTATTCCAAATGGAATGCTGTCTTGGCTTGTGAAGATCCGCGTCAATTAACAAGACTCTTTTATTTAATTGGGAAATCATCCCAGCTAAATTAGCAGAAACAGTCGATTTTCCTTCTTTCGGTATAGAGCTAGTAATCGTAACTACCTTAATATCTTCGTCATCTGCTAGAAACTGAAGATTAGAATAGAGCATTTTATATGCTTCACTAACCAAGGAAAAAGGATCGTCTGTTGTATGTAGTTCTGGCTGAATTGCTAATGGTCTATTTTTACCAAGTAGTCCTTTTTCTTCTAGATTAGGAATAGTGGTGAGCAATTTGTAATCGAAGGTTTTATGCAAATCTCCACTAGTTTTGAAGGAAGGGTCTTTTAACTCGGCAAGGAAAGCAACAATTATGTAAAGAATACTTCCCAATCCAATACCACCAAGAACAATTAATTTTTTACTTGTCGAGACTGGGTATTTACCAACAATTGCATTACTTATTATCTGAGCATTATTGACACTCTGATTTTCTGCTATTTGTGCCTTTTGGAGGTTAACAACAAGTGTTTTATAAGCACTCTGGGCTACTTCTGCCTTTCTCTGTAAATCCCGATATCTTTGCTGTACTTGGGGGACTAAATTATTTTTTTCTCGAGAGGACTTTTTTAACCTTTCCAGAGATTTTAATTCTCTAATTAATGACTGTTTGAGAATTTCACTAGAAACTAACTCTTGAGCTAAATCCTTTTGAATATCGCCAGTTTGAAAATTTTTTCTTGTTCTAACCCGATTCAGATTAATAGAGTTTTTAGTTCGTCTTTGAAGTTCTTTTTCTAGCTCAGCTTTCTGTGATTTAAGATTAATAATCACTGGGCTGTTGTCTCGAAAGCGACTTCTTTCTAAAGCTAGTTGATCCTCTGCCTCTCTTAGCTTGATTACTATTTGTTGGATAGCTGGCGAGTCATTAATTCTATTAAGATTAATGGCCTCTTCTGAGTCGATGTTCAATTTCGACTTGATTCCTTCGATTCGGCTATTTACTTTAGCTAAATTGACTTGAGCTAAGTCTATTTGTTCTTCTATTAACCCTATTTTGTTAGCTGCTAATTCGGTTTCAACATCTAGGTTGACAATATTATGCTGTTGTTTGAAGAATTTAAGATCTTCTTCTGCTGACAACAAAATCGCTTCAGCTTGAGGAAGTTGCTTGTTAATGAAGGTTCTAGCTGCTTGTGCTTTAGTTCTGTTAATGCCGATATTTTGATTTAAATAGGCCTGCATGAGCGCATTAACGACTTTCTCAGCCTCTTCTTTTTCCCTACTTCTATAAGAAACTGTTAAAACATCAGTGCCTGGTATATTACTAACGCCTAAATTTTCTAAAAAATCTTGGTAGTCTATTCTTTCTCCTTCGTCTTCTGTTAGGTCTAGCTGCTCAATAACAGTTCTCACAACTGGTGCTGAACGAACTACTTCTGCCTCTGTATCTACTGGTGTTGCTGTGTTGCTAAGAGTTTCTAATGTTCCAAAACTATTTTTATTTTCGGTAATTAGAGAAGAAGTAGCATTCTGTTTATTGAACTTTAGTTTGCCGTAAGCAGAATACTCCTTTTCAGAAAGAAGAGCTGCAAAAAAGGCAATAATTACGACTCCTAAAAAAACCTTAAGAGAAGGAGCTCTATGTCTCTTAAGTATTTGCCAATATTTTTGAAAATCTATATCTTCCGAACCTTTTAATGCTTCCATAATAATAATTTAATTTTTATAGATCTGTTTTGAAAATAAATTTAAATGCAAATCTCTGTAACCTGAATAAAAGCGAGCTGAGTATAGGCAATTGGAAGAATACTTGCTAAGAGAATTTTATCAAAAAAAACTATTTCTTTGTAATAAAACTAAAAAAATATGAATTCTCAGATAAGAAAACTATGCAATTGGAATAATATTATTTTCGAATAATATTATTATTCTATTGACCGCAATTTCAAAATATTGATACTTTGTTCTTACTAGGAATGTAATGTTTGACTTTATTGATTCAGTTGAAAAATCTGTACTTTGATTCAGAAGGAATTTCTGTAACTTGAGAAAAATTTAGGCTAATTTATTAACCTGAAGTTATTTATAAAATCTCGCCAAGAGATAGATAATGATACAGATTGTGTATCTCTTTACTATAGTTTTTGATATCTAGAAGTGAAGCCTTTTCATAGGCAGCTTTTCCAAATTTATCTCGTAAAGACTCATCTTCTATTAGACTCAGCATTGAGGCTGTAATCGCTTTGATGTTCCCCGGCTCAACTAGAAATCCAGTTTGATTATGTTCGATAACTTCAGGTATGCCGCCAACAGGTGTAGTAATTACAGGTATTTTCCATGCCATCGCTTCTAGTAGTGCCATGGGCAAACCTTCATTGTAAGAAGGAAGAACAAACACATCAGCTTCAGCTAAGAGTTGATCTCTCACTTGATAATTAACCCAGCCCGTAAATCTAACTAAAGATTCGATATCTAGTGTCTTAGTTAGTGCGATCGCCTTATCTACTTCTCCGCTACCAGCTATAATCAACTCGACATTTTTTCTGGTTTCGGGTGATAGCTCTGAGAGTGCATGCAATAGGTCAAAAACCCCTTTTCTCTCATTAACTTTTCCTAAAATGAGAAAAACAATTTTTTCTGAGTTAACCTTACTGGGAATACTTTCTGGGGTTACGACTGGGTTATATCTAACTAAAACCTTATTTGGCGATAAACCGCATTTCTCTTGATATAGCTGTTTCCAACTTTCCGATAACACAATCACACATGCACAGTTCTGTAAAACCTTATTCAACAGATACTTTAGTGGAATAGGCAAACTATCATAGAAAATATGAAATTCACAGCCATGAGTATGCATGATTACTGGCTTGGAAAAAATAAAAGCCACAGTGGCAATAATACTTTTTCGCAAGAAGCTGCCTCTCTCGGAAACATGAATATGAATCAGGTCTACCTGATTACGCAACAATTTATATATAAATAATAATAAGCCCTTTAAGAAAATTACTATCGTATTTTTGGAGCCTGTCCATGTTGCAATATGTTTGATTTTAATATCTTGGGTGACACTACGAACGATATGCTTTTGAACAGTACCCATTCCACCTTTTTCTGATAGGCAAGGACCAAACATAACCACATTAAGTAGTTTGCTTGTTTTTCCTTTAGCCTTCTTTGATATTGGGTACGTATTAAAATTAAGCTGACTTGATTGCATGAAGCCTCTAATTACCTATTCCAGGTGTATTTTAATTACCTATTTCAAATGTATTTTAATATACTTCTTTTTATAAAATTGAGTTTTAAACAAGGAGAAGCAAGAAACATAATCAAGAAAATTAATTCGATTCCGAACAAGCTTCTTAGTTTAAAGTCTTAGGTGATAGTACTTAACTATATCAGATTATTAATTTTATTAATAATCTTAAAAGCATTTATTTGACAGCATAGAAAACTAGCTGAATCTATCCAGGAAAGAATAGGACATTAGTGTCTATTTGACCTTATTTTAAGATAAAAGTCTATTTAACTAATGCTAAACAATCTATAAGTAATTTTACTCTGTTAGGCAGGTGTTTTAGTGTAAAATTATGATGAATTTTTTGACTACATTATATTTTTTCTAAAACCATTAACTTAATAATACTAGATATTTATTTTGAGTTTTAATTCAAAAAGCATGAGAATTGATATATTTTTATCTTAATTTGTTTGTTGTCATAACCTATCATAGGATATCATTTGCCTTTATATCAGGGCAATTATGCTTATATCTTAAGTAGATTGATATTTTTTTTTATCAGTTTTGACTTTTCTTCTGCTCATCTAGCAATGCTAGGGTTTTTAAAACCTGGGACAGAAACTCCTTGGTGAAGTTTATCTGATTTGCTATGGCTTGTGATTTGATTTTAGCTAAATTATGTAACTTATCAAGACTATAAACTAATAAATAGGTTCTGATTAAGATTAGGATTTTATGTGTGAAATTAACAGATATATTAAATATATATATAATGTAAAGCTGTTAATAATTAGTTCACATTAAATTCATGTGATCTAATTATTATTTAGACATAACTCAGAATTAATTTATCGGGCTTTCATCTTTTTAACTATTCTTTAGAAGATTAGATAAATTTGGCTTCTGATCATTGTTCTAAATGGATTATTCCTTTAAATAGAAATCAAATCTGGTTTGTAATTCTTTGATTGGCAGATCTTTACTCCAGTACTCAAATAAACTATGACCGAATGCCCAAGAATTCAAGCTGGGAGAGGACGTATTTTGAATAAGTAAAGGCCAAAAAGAAACAAAATCAAGGTTGTTGATCTTGGCATCGGCGACTAGAAGTAAATACAAATCATATGCCATTTGTAGTTTGCCAATTACCAAGGGCAATTGTTCAATCGGGATTTGTTCTGCTAGCGCATAGGCTAAGGCAGAATTACCTGTTGTCATCGTTGATAGAAATTGGAGAATGGGGCTTTTGAGAAGGTTAGTAATTCCTTGGGTGGTTGACATTTGCAAAGCATAACGGTCAATTATTTGGGAAGCTGCGATAATCTTGGCTTCTCGATCACTAATGAAGTTAGCTAGTTTTATTTTTTTGCTGGGGGCGATCGCTTCAATTAGAGCCAGAGACAACATTTCGCTTCCCCAGGCTGAGTGCAAATCATTTTTAGCAACTAGGGGTAGGACTAAATCGCAGTATTCTCCAAAGCTTTCCTGTCTATATGCGATCGCATTACGGATGTTTAGTTCTTTTTTGCTTATTCCTTGTTGCCAATCGTAGGGGGGTTGCCATTCTTTGATCGGTCTTAGTTTATCGACTTGAGTTACTACTGTGATAACGGGAATTTGCGAAGCTGCGGTGCAAATCTCCTCTAAAAAATTTAAATCCATCTTGAGGGCAGGATCTAGTGCTGGGGTTACCAATAAGATTAGATCTGCTTTAGCTCCAAAATCTAGGACTAACTGACGTAAATCTTCTTGTTTAGCTTGCTCATAGCCTGGTGTATCCCAAAGATTTAGAGCTTCTTTATTCTCAATTGTCCAATGGTATTGGGCAATACGATCCGTATTTGGCAAGACATCTACTGCTGCTAAATCAGCTTGGAAGAGAGTATTGATCAAACTACTTTTACCAGCCCCTGTTCTTCCTACCACCAGAATATTTAAGGTTTCTTGTTCGACTAGCTCAGTTGATTCTGTTTGCTCAATAATTTCTCTAAGAGTTTGAGTTTTTGTGGCAGATACAGTTTTTGCTGTGGGCGTGTCTGGGAGCGTAAATTCTGGGGGGAGAGTATCCCCACTATAAAGAGCGATCGCCTGGCGACTTAAATTTCTGAGGGCGGTCTCTCTAAATAATTGACTGAGATTGGTGATTAATTGCTGATTCGCTTGGCTATTGTATTTTCTGCTGGCTTGTTTAGCGACTGCCGCGGCTGGGTTGAATATCCATTGTGCCCAGTCCCAAACTTTAAGTAGTTTTTTGGCTGAAGGTTCTAATCTTTGGTAAGTTTCGTATGCCTCGTATGCTTGTCCTATTGTTAGTTGATTGAGAGCTGGCGACAATTTTGTCATCCATCTATCTGTATCATCTACCGTTCCTCGGATTAGGCTATAAGCTTGCGGTACATAGATATTGAGAAGCGGGCGTTTGACTTCTGGGTGATAAATCCCGGCAATTGCCACAATCATTTCTTGGCAACGAGTCAGAAAAGTTTGCCAATCTTGCCAGATAATTTGATCATTTTGGGCAGCTTCGAGAATTTTAGTTAGTTCTTGGTTAAGTTGTTCATTGATTGGTTGACTCTCATCAAAATTAGAATCTTGTTTATTGCTGTCTAATTCTTGGCTAATTTGCTCTACTGCGTCTTGAAGTTGGTTTAAAGCCGGTTTTGTCCAGCGAACTAGAAGCGATCGCCAAATTACTAGTAAGACAATAAATATTGCCCAAACCCAATTAATGCCCCACTGATGGATTTGCCAGGCAGAGGCAATCAAGATAAAACTAACAGGCAGGGCAATAGGAACCACTAAAACTAGCCATTGCCAAGGTTTCAAGGACTTGATCATCTCTGGTGCAAACTTTTTTAGTACAAACTTGTTGGTAAATAAATAGGAAAACGCTCAACTTTTAGATTTTTCGAGGTATCCATCCAATCACTCTAACTAGTTGGCTTCATTACCACCACCCCATAAGCATCAGGGTCAAGATAATTTTGAGCTGCAACTTGTAGGTCTTCGGCACTGACAGCCTGAATGAGGCTTGGGTAATTAAGAGCTGGGGTTAAATCCTGGATTTGCGAATAATAGTAGCCATATAAATTGGCGCGATCGCTAGGTCTCTCATTGGCAAAGACAAACCGATTAGCAACTTGTTTACGAATGCGTTCAATATCTTTTGTCGCCACCAATTCTGTTTGGAATCTCTGCAAATGTTCCCTAATTAGTTTTTCAACTTCGACGATATTTTCTGCGGGGAGTTGGGCTGAAATATAAAACACCCCTTGCTGGGTTTGAGTCATATTACTAACTCCAATGCGGTTAACTAAACCTTTTTCTTCCCTCAACTCTCGAAATAAGCGTGATACCTTGCCCTGACCTAAGATAACAGCGATGATATCGAGTGCGTAAGTTTCTGGTAAATCGACCATTCCCGGCACACGCCACATCATGATCATTCGAGCTTGTTGCAGCGTTTCATCAGCCGATTCTTGGCGCACAATTCTTGAAAAGGGCTTCTCTGCACTTACTACAGGAGCTTTTGGAACCCTAAGTGAGGGAATTGTAGATGATTGATAATTAGTTGCAAAACTGTTGCTAACAATTTCGATTAATTTCTCTACTGGTAGATTGCCAACTACGGCTGCCGTCATTGACTGAGGTTGATACCAATTTTGATGAAAATTTTGCATTTGCTGAGAGTGCAAGTTCTGAATTACCTCAGCAGGACCTAAAACTTTGCGACGATAAGGCAAACTTTCAAAACAAGTTTCCATTGCTTGATAGAAAGTTCGACTACCAGGATTGTCTTCTGAACGGCGTATTTCTTCCAAGACTACAAGTTTTTCTCGCTCAAAAGCTGATTCTTCTAAACTAGGGTTGAGAACCACATCTAATTGTAGTGGTGCCAGTTCTGCTAAGTCTTGTGGGGCAGTGGTGATGTAGTAGTGGGTGTAATCTTGGCTAGTCGCCGCATTGGTGATTGCCCCTTTTTCTTCAATTACCTGTTCAAATTCACCTATTTTGAGCTTAGGTGTACCTTTGAAGACCATATGCTCTAAAAAATGAGCCATCCCATTGATTTCATCAGGCTCCTTTGCAGATCCTACATTTAACCAAACATTCAGATTGACTGCATCTACTGGCATTTGTTCGGCGATAATTGTTAAGCCATTAGCTAGTTTCTGAATAGTTGGCTGATTTAAAAGAGGCTTCTCGGCAAGATTTAAGGTCATTAGTTAGGTTACTAGATGTTGATTGTTGTAGAGGCTGATTTTTGGTAACTTGCGAATTTAAGTTTATATTTTCTGTCTAGGGTTGTGTTTTCTATTTACTCACTGGGTTTTTATTGGCTGGAACTTCTTTTTTTTGCACTGGAGGTAGGGGATCTTTCTTCAATCGATCTCTAATTGATTCGCCTTCAGGAAGAGGCTTTCTATCCCTTAAAGAAGGCAAGGTCAAAGAAGGACAGATATCTTTGTTGTATTTATAATCAACCGTCACTTGATAGGCTTGATTTTCCTTCGTATTCGCAAAATTATGTTTGCGGATATCCTTACTGGCTCGTTCATTAAAAATTGGATAATTTGCCCCCTTAATTAACTCTAGCGCAACAATTTTGTTACTGGTATCGACTACTGCTCCATAAACACTGGAACCCTCTAGTCTTCTTATACAAGCGTCTCTTGGGTACAGACCGACAATGTTGATCACGATCGGTTCTACCTCTTTGACTCTACTTGCCCAGCTAACATAATTTTTTCTCGCTTCTTCATCCGTAGTTCCTGTGGATTGTTTTTGCAAGCTGGAGCTTAAGCTGCGAACATCTTTTGTTAATTTTTCTGCCCTTGCTTCTTTAATCTCCTCTGGAGAAGGTTTTGGTTCAACAACTTTTTTCGTTTCTGGCTTTACCTCAGGTTTTGTGGGTTTCTTTGTTTGAACAGGAGGCGCAGGCTTTGTTGGTGGATTTTTCTGATCTGGAGTGTTCTCTTTGGCTGTGACTGGGGATTTTTTATGTTTGGCAAGAAGCTTTTCTAGATCTTCTAAAGGGGGTGGCGAAGGTAGGTTTGATAAGTCTGCAACTCCCAATGGAGGCAGCTCAATATTGGCACTAGAGCCAGGTAAAGGAATATCAGGAAACTTATATCCTGGGGGAATTGGGGGGACAGTTATATCGTTAGGATCGAAGTTGGGTGGAAGCGGGAAAGCAAAAGGCACCGCTGCCTCTTCTAAGTCATCGATTTCTGGTGTAGGTGGCTGCCATTGTTCATCTAAATTTGGTAGGCGAGCCTGTTCGAGGGGGTTTAAGCTAATTGTGGAAACAAAATCTTTCGTTTTTTTTATTTGTTTTTGGACAAATATGCTGGGGAATCCATAAATATAAATAAGTACATGTATTCCCAAAGATAGCAAGATAGTTATCTGAGTTGGATTGAGAAACTTATGGCTTAATGTTTCTTGTTCTAGTTCGTAAGGCATAGGTGGAACTCAATTTCTCTAACAATGTTACTGTTCGATTTTGAGATTAAATAAACTAAATTATTATATTTAGTCCAGAATAGATTAATTTATTGTTTCTTGCCAAATCAAGTATTAAGGTAAAGACTGTTTTTGGACAGATTATCCTTAACAACCTGTTAGAGTTTTATAAAAGTTAATTTCCAGATAAGATTTATGCTATGGCAAAACGTTATGTTCGAGTAAGGGCGGATCAACAACAAATTTATTATGGTTTTTTGCAGGCTAATCGAAGTGTTTCTGTCTTAGATGCACCTCCTTGGCTGGGTGGGCAACCTACTAATATTGAGTTGGCAGTTGATACTTATCAGTTTTTAGCTCCTTGTGCACCTTCTAAGATTATTGCGGTAGGTAGAAATTACCCTAAGCATGCTCAGGAAATGGAAACAGCTTTACCTCAAGAACCTTTATTGTTTTTGAAGCCTACAACAACAGCGATCGCCACTAGGCAACCGATTCTGTATCCGCAACAATCTCAGCGAATTGATTATGAAGGGGAGTTAGCCATTGTAATTGGGAAAAGATCTTCTAATCTTAATCAGAAAGAGGCAGCTAGTAGCATTTGGGGCTACACCATTGCTAATGATGTAACGGCAAGAGATTTACAACGGAAAGACAGTCAGTGGACTAGAGCAAAGGGATTTGATACTTTTTGTCCCCTTGGTCCTTGGATCGTCAGAGAACTGGCAGCAGACGCAGTAATTCAAACATTTATTAATGACGAGGAAAATCCTCGGCAGTCAAGCCCCGTCTTTGAGATGGTTTTTACTCCGGAGGTACTGGTGTCATACATTTCTCAAATAATGACTCTACTGCCTGGTGACGTTATTTTGTGCGGTACTCCAGAGGGTATTGGTGCAATGGTTGCGGGAGATGTGGTGACAATTAAAATTGAGGGAATCGGCGAAATATCTAACCCTGTCATTAGTGGACCAAGAATAGTTGCCTATAGTTAAATATGAATTAAAAGTAAAACCCCTAACTCACTAGAATTTTGGTCGTTAGACAGCAACAAGACTATGATTGTTTTTATTTATTTCTACTTAATTTATGCCTAAGAAAAAGTTAGATACTTTCACTTTTTAGTAGGTCAGTAAAAAATAAACCAATATTTAAACCATATCCATACAAATTAACCTTAAAGTTATTTAAGAAAAAAAGCATTGAGCAGCATAAGGGTCGCTCAATGCTTTTTTTCTCAACATTGTCTTACTGAAATCTCGGTCAACTTAATGCTAGGGAACTTGAGTGTAGACAGCTTCAGAAATGGCAGGAATTTCGGGGTAGCGACCAGTTACGCATTGACTAATCGCGTAAATAATAACTGCGAGAATTGCCGTAAAGATGACGTTGTGAATTGTAGTTTCGATTAAGCTGGGTAATAGACCAGGCTCAATGATGCGGAAGAAGAGAACCCCTAAGAGGGACAGGACAATATCAACTAAGATCGCTTGCATCGTATTAAAACGGATGAAGTGTGCAATTTTTTCGTTTCTGACAACTGCCAAGAACAAGACAAAAAATATTACTAAACTGCCAAAGGGAATGCTTCTGTAGATAAAAGCTAGGGGAATTAAGGGGATTTGGATTATTGATAGAAAAGGAAACTGTCTAAAAAGGTCACCCCCGAAAGGCATTACAGAATATAGCGGCATCAAATAAACTAAGCTAGCGAAAATACGATCTTTGATGTCTGCTGAGCCTCTCCAAACCATTGCTGCTTCTCCAAAATAAATCTTTAGTTTTATATATAACTTATAAGATAGCGTAGTTTACTTCTGACTTGATTTTAATAGGTTTACTTCCTCTATTAAGGAAGCCTTTTGGTTAATAGCCTCTGGCTGTTGATTTGCTTCTGTTCTAAAGAGAGTTTTGACTCCTTTGTCATAATTGGAGGCGATCGCTAAAAAAGCCCCAGCTAGGACATATACAGGCACAGGCAGAATAAACCCTTTAATCCACAGTAGGGTTTTGGCAATAACAAAGAGAACAGCGACGCTGATTAACCAAGATTTCATATTTTCTGGTGCTTTAATCTTGACGATTGGCTTAAGTTTGGCTTGATTTTAACCTGTGATTGTTTGGTGTGATTATTTGGTGTAATTATTTGGTGTAATTTCTTGGGGCGATTCCTGATCGCAAATATTATCGATCCAAACCATTTGCCTCTACCAGCCCCAACTACCAGGTTCTCCTTTAAACGGACCAACAATGTTGTCAGTAACCCAGCCACCGTAAAATTCTCCTGGTTGTGGTCTTACTAACTGCTCGCCAACATAGCAAGCATCCATGACAGCAGGATAAAATGCTACGTAATTTTTAATCTCTGTAAATTTGGATGTTGGATCGTTATAAAACCAGGCAGCATTATTGATTCTTTTTTTGTTGACTTCGATATGGTAATAACCTGCAAAGCCTTTCCACTCGCAAAAGGAGCTTTTCTGATCACTATTTTGCAAATACTCCATGCAAATATCTGTCGGTGGTAGGTAATAAACTGGTGGATGGCTCGTTTCTAAGACGCGATAAGAGTCCTTCGTGTTGGCGATAATCAGATCGTTAAAAATAATTTTTAATTGCTCTGGCGATCGCTCTAATCTTGGTGGACGGGGGTAGTCCCAGACTGATTCTTGACCTGCTTGGGGAGGAATTGGCTGAGGGCGCATATTTAGGGTATCAATGCCTGTCTGGTCGTGATGGTGTTTTGTTCTTTAAATCAAGAGAATTATAGCAACCAAAAAATAATTGGTCTTGATTTAGTGGTGAATAAATTATGATCGGTCACTATCGATCACAATCAATAACATCCTTCCTCATGATTATTTTCGATAAGTAATGACGGCTAGTAATCAAAATCTAGACCTGTTAAATCAAGACATACTGTAGGGAGGAACCACGGTTGCTTCCTTAACTTCAATAACTTCATCATCATCGTTATCGTTATTAGTATCGCTCTCGTCCCGATTCTCTTCTGCTGTAAGAGTATCTGGGTTTTCTGGTTGTTCTTCTTGGCTAGTGACTTGAGCTTCAGATGGCGTTTGTTCTGAATTTTGTAGTTGTTCTGATTCTTGCTCAACCTTATTAGCTATGGTCTCAGCTTCTACTTCGACTGTGGCTTCTACTTCAATTGGTTTGCTGGGTTCAACTACCTCTGCTGGTGCCTGTTCTGTTTGCTCTGGATTAGTTTGAGCATTAACTGGCTGTGGTGAACTGGTGGAGTCTTGTTCTGGAGTTGAAGTCTCGATTTTGGTAGCTAAAGGAAGTGGAGTTGCCGATTTTGGTTTTTCCAGATTAGAGTTTTCCAAGGCTGGAGCTGTTTTTAAGGGTTGCTTTTTGGTGAAGATGAGCTTTTGATCAACACAATCGACCAAAATTGTATCTTCCTCCACAAAGACGTTTTCGAGTAGTTTGGTGGCGATCGGGTTTTGTAATTCTCTTCTGATCGCTCTTTTTAAAGGTCGCGCACCATAGGCAGGATCGTAGCCAATATCAACAATCCGATCTTGGGCTGCGGTGGTTAATTCGATGGCTATCTTCTGCTCTTTAAGCAAGCGCTGAATGCCTTTGATTTGAATGCCAACGATTTCCTTGAGCTCTTCTTTTTTCAAGCCATGGAAAACAATCAGGTCATCGATCCGATTAAGAAACTCGGGGCGAAAATGTTTACGTAAAGCTTGAGTAACCTGGTTTTGAATTTTGTCGTAATCTCGATCCTCTCCTTTGACCTTAAGAATATGCTCGCTACCAATATTACTAGTCATCACGATAATGGCATTGCGAAAATCGACCATGCGACCTTGGGAATCGGTGATTCTGCCATCGTCTAGAACTTGGAGCAGAATATTGAAAACGTCCTTATGGGCTTTTTCGACTTCATCAAGCAAAACCACACAATAGGGACGACGACGTACTGCTTCGGTTAGTTGACCTCCTTCTTCAAATCCCACATAGCCAGGAGGCGCTCCTACTAAACGAGATACGGCGTGTTTTTCCATGTACTCTGACATATCAATCCGCACCATCGCATCTTCGCTGTCAAACAGAAAAGCTGCTAAAGCTCTAGCTAGTTCGGTTTTACCCACCCCAGTAGGTCCCATAAAGAGGAATGAGCCAATTGGGCGATTAGGATCATTCATCCCTGCCCTTGCCATCCGAATTGCAGCGGCTACTGCTTCTACTGGCTCTTGTTGCCCGATAACTCTCTGGTGAAGATGACCTTCTAGTTGGAGTAATTTTTGTCGTTCAGATTCGAGTAGTCGATTGATTGGCACGCCTGTAGAACTGGCTACTACTTCAGCAATATCCGATTCTGTTACCTGCTCTCTTAACAGAGTTGTTCCGTGAGATTGAATCTCTAGTAATTTAGTTTCTTTTGCTTCAAGATCTCGCTGTAAAGGTTCTAATTTTTTGTATGTTAGAGCAATGATTTTTTCATGATCAAATTCTCTCTCGGCTTTTTTCAACTCTAAGCGAATTTTTTCTTCTTCTTCTTTGAGAGCATTGATTTCGTCTAATAAACCTTTTTCTGAATGCCACTGTTCGGCAAGTCCGCTTTGTTTCCCCTTAAGGTTATCTACTTCCGCCTGAATTTTGTCTAGTCTTTCTTTGGCGGCTTTATCTACAGTCAATATCCCTGGGCGTTGATTCTCGACTGATAGAGACATTTTTTCCATCTCTAACTGCATAATGCGGCGATCCATATCTTCTAATTCGCTGGGCTTAGAAGTGATCTCCATTTTTAGTTTGGCTGCTGCTTCGTCGATTAGGTCGATCGCTTTATCGGGTAAAAAACGCTCGGTGATGTAGCGATTGGATAGGGTGGCAGCAGCAACTAATGCTGAATCTGTGATAGTTACCCCATGGTGAACTTCATATCTTTCTTTAAGTCCGCGCAAAATTGAAATCGTATCTTCGACGCTAGGTTGCTTGATGTATACCTGCTGAAAACGTCTTTCGAGAGCTGGGTCTTTTTCAATATGTTTGCGATATTCATCTAGGGTTGTTGCCCCAATGCAGCTTAGTTCACCGCGAGCAAGCACAGGCTTGAGCAGATTCCCTGCGTTCATCGCTCCGCCGCCTTCTCTTGCTCCTGCGCCGACGATATTGTGAATCTCATCGATAAAGAGCACAATTTGTCCATCAGATTCAGTAATTTCTTTGAGGACGTTTTTGAGTCTATCTTCAAATTCACCGCGATATTTTGCCCCAGCAATGAGACTCCCCATATCCAAAGAAATCAACTGTCTATCTTTGAGGGATTCGGGTACATCGCCGTTGACAATCCTTTGCGCGAGACCTTCGGCGATCGCTGTTTTACCAACACCTGGCTCCCCTATTAAAACAGGATTATTTTTTGAGCGCCGCGAAAGCACCTGAATAACTCTACGAATTTCTTCATCTCGACCAATAACTGGATCTAACTTGCCAGCTTTTGCTTCTTCGGTGAGATCTCGTCCATATTTTTCTAAAGCTTCGTACTGATCTTCTTGATTTTGTTCGGTTACTTTTTGCGAACCTCTAATTGCTTTAATCGCTTCTTCGAGGTCTTGAGCTGCAACGTTAAAACCTCTGAGCGTTCTCTTGCCAATTCTTTCGTCCTCGGCAAAGGCAACCAAAATATGACCGACAGAAATATACTTGTCTTCCCAATTTTGGCGGTATTTCTCTGCTCGATCTAATAACCGATCTAAGGCTTGTCCAAGATAGAGTTGAGTCCCTCCCAGCTTGGGATGCCGATTGGTGAAGGTCTCAATTTGTTGTTGAAAGCGAATTAGATCAACATTAACTTTTTTGAGGATTTTATGGGTTAAACCTTCTTCTTCTAGTAAAGCCAAGATGACATGTTCGACCTCTAGGTCTTTGTTCTGGAAACGTTTGGCTACATCTTGGGACTTAACAATAGCCGTGTTCCATGCTTGCTCAGTGAATTTACTAGAATCGGTGGGCTGCATATTGAGATTTTATCTAGACGTCTTCTTATAGGACTCAGTTTAGTGCAAAAGTATGGCAATGTCGTGAGGCATTTCTAATTACAAACTAAAGATAGTTGATCTTAGAGTAAATTCTGGCTAATTAGTAATTAATTAAATCAATTCTGATGGCTGATTTGTTAATCACTATTGATAGTTAAATTAGATGATCAGATTGTTTTTGGTTAGCTATTTCTTTGCTAAGTTTTGCTTGTCTAACTATGTAATTGCAGTATTCATCTCATTTCAATTATTTATTAATTAAGTGGGGAATTAATGGGCAATCTAAAAATTTTTTGACTGGTTTCATTGCTGCCGTAGCGTTTAAACCCTCCAGAAACATAGATGTAACCATCATGTGCAAAAGCAGCGTGGGCATAGCGAGGTTCAGGTAAAGGTGATAGTGCTTGTCGTTCTGCCAAATTTCCTTTTTCATCTATTGCGATCGCTTCTACCTCAGCAAGTACACCTTTTTCTCCTCCACCTCCGATTACCACCAAGGTTCGATTAACTTTTACAGTGGCGTGCCGCTCACGGGGGGTAGTCTTCCCAACAGGTTTTAAGTTAGAAATAGATCCATTTAAAAGGGTAGCTGTTCGTGAAATAGTTTCAGTTAGCTGCGAAGGGCTAAATTGAGTTTTTCCTGAAACAGTAAAAATATGACGACCGATCGCTGTTGTTGTCATCCACCCCATAGCTGTGGGCAAAGGATCGAGTTCTTGCCAAGAGCTAATTTTCCCCGTGGGTAAAATTGTGGCGGTATAAACTGTGTTCAACATTTTGGTGTTGGGTGCAAAAGTGGAGCTACCTCCGAAAACATAAAGGCGATCATCAATCACACTAACAGAATGAATTGTCAGTGGTTGAGGGAGTTTGCCAACATCTACCCATTCGGTGATGTCACCTTGATTATTAGGAACTGCTCGAAAAATGCGATCCGAAACTGGGAGATTTTCCCCAAAACCATTATCACCACCCAGAACATAGATAGCATTGTCATAAGTTATGACAGCATGGTGTTGCAAGCGCAATGGCATTTTTACCTTGGTCGGTTGCCAATTATTTAGTGTCCCCTTAGCCGTTAAAGGTGTAAAGAAAACATCTGAGTAAGGACCTCTCGTATCATTCCAGCCCCCAAGAACATAAACAAAATCACCTAGAGCAATCATTTGATGAGACTCAAGGGGCAGAGGAAGTTTGCCAACCTCTTGCCATTGAGATTGCTGCTGTGATTCCTGCTCCGACTGCGTTTTCTGCTTGGATTGACTAAATCCAGACTGTGCGACCTTATTTTGTAAATTCGACTCTGTGGAATTCGCTAAATTGCAACCAGTTAAAGCTGCTAAAACAGCTAGAACGGTAAATCCTTTAGTTAGGTTTTCTTTAAATAAAAAAGATGCTTTGCGCTTGAGCATTATTTAGGCTCACTATAATATAGCCCCTCTATCGAGACTGATTTCTAATCAAGAATAACTGAAACAAAGGATAACTTTGAATCTGACTAGAGTTTATCTGAATAGAATCGGGCTATACCTAGGAATTTGGTAATACTCCCACTTCCACGTTGAGCTTGAGGGGTTTATCCTGACGAATTACTTCTAGTTCAACAACTTCGCCTACTTTCTTTTGTTCAACAACTTTCAGAAGTTCTTTGGGTGCATCAACTTTTTGTTGGTCGATCGCTTTGACAATATCGCCTCGGCGTAATCCTGCGCGAGCAGCAGGGGAGTTGGCAACTACATTGATTAGGAAAATTCCCTTATTTTCCGTGGTTGTGAAGTTAAACCTATTTTTGAGTTGGGTTTTTAGCTCTGGACTAATCTGCGCCATCCGAATTCCTAAGAAAGGATGTTCGACCTTGCCTTTGGCAATTAACTGTTCGGCAATATCGCGAGCAGAATTAATCGGAATCGCGAAGCCTAAACCTTGGGCATTCTTAATAATGGCGGTGTTAATCCCAATTACCTCGCCCTTGGCGTTGAGTAATGGCCCTCCCGAGTTCCCTGGATTGATGGCTGCATCGGTTTGAATGAAATCAATTCGCTTGTCACCTGCTCCGATTTGAGCGCTATTTCTGCCAGTGGCGCTAATAATTCCTGTTGTGACTGTGTTGTCCAAACCGAGGGGATTCCCGATCGCGATCGCCCATTCGCCGATTTGCAAAGACTCTGAATTCCCAAACCGAACTGCTGGTAATCCTTCTTCAGCAACTTTGACAACTGCTAAATCTGTGAGCCGATCTGTGCCCATTACAGTTCCTTCGATGGTGCGTCCATCTTTAAGGGTGACGGTAACACGATCTGCTCCTTCCAAAACGTGGGCATTAGTTAAAATCAAGCCATCGGAGCTAACGATAAAGCCTGAGCCAGTGCCCCTTTGGACTTGCTGGTTGGGGCGAGTGGGGATTCCTGAACCAAAGAAGTTACGGAAGGCAGGATCTTTAAAGGCACGGGGAACATTGGCGGTAACTGTGCGCGAGGCATTAATCCGAACTACTGCGGGGCCAACATTGTTAACTACGTTGGTGACGAAATTTGTCGAGCTATTTGCTGGATTAACAACTGAGGGGGCGTTATTTTGGGGTAGCTGACTTGTTTGAAATTCTTGGGTAGATGAGCTGTTAAGGGTTCCAGCTTCGATACGGGAGCTGCTGAAGAGATAATTTCCCCCTAAAGCGATCGCTCCACCCATTAGCGCTAGCGAGAGAGAAGCGGTCGCTTTTTGCCATTTAGGTTGAGCCGAACTTTGTTTAGATGTTGAAGACATAGTTTTAGTTATAAAAGTTTTATCTGT
>CALKUU010000339.1 GCA_937996665.1 uncultured Xenococcaceae cyanobacterium
CAACTATCTTTTGAGCCAATCACATCCCAGTCTCTAAGTTGAGCTTTTTTAACGTACTTTGTCCCTGTTAGATGGTTTTCAAATCCAACTTCAATTACCTCTGATTTTTTGGGGAATGGTCGCAAGTTAGATCGATCTGAGGCTGGAATTTCCTGTCCAAAAACTGATGAGGAGAACAACACGGCAAAACAAGTAGCAAGAGTTAAAAACCAATATTTTTTTAAAAAATTTTTTATAAATATAGCCAAAGAATTTTCCCAAATTCATCCGCCTCATTCTAGCGTAATTGCCAAATTCTCATCTTCTAGGGCGATCGCAATTAAAGCCAATTTGTTGTTATGGACAAACATCCAAATCAAATTGAACAGAGCAAAAATTCCAATAAGCAAGGATCTTAGAGTAGTGCCACTAATTTGACTTCTGACTTGTCGCACTGCCATCAACCGCTTGAGCAAATCCCCAGAAGAATAGTTACAGAAATAAGCTATCAATCTCAGCAAATTTGTAGGCGAGAATTCCGCGAAAACCCTTATCGGCGAAGGCGTTAAAGGAGTACTGAAGTTATTGTTGATCATGCTTTAGAGCGCAGTGCCAGAGTTGCCGAATAATTAAGAATTAACAGCCAAAGATTTTATTAAGAGACAAGGAGCGAAACCTTAGCTATATTGCTCTTGGAGTATTTATTTTGATTTGGCATGGCATACCTAGAGCATTTAGCAAAGCTAAAAAAAGGAACTGAAGTTTGGAATCAATGGCGTAAGGATAACCCAAATTTTAAGCCTAATCTCAGAAGTGCTGACCTCTCAGGTGCCAACCTTGAAGGTGTCAATCTTGAATATGCCAACCTCATTCGTACCAACTTCACTGGGGCTAATCTCTCAAATGCAAACCTCAGATATGTCAACCTTTCAGATGCCAACCTTGCAAATACAAATCTCTCAGGTGTTGACCTCTGGAGTGCCAACCTTGATCGAACCAATCTCTCAGATGCCAACCTCACTGGTGCCAATCTCGAAAAAGTCGATTTAGAATCTGCCAACCTCACTGGAGTTCGCTTTATTAAAACAAATCTCACTGGAGTTGATCTAAGTAAGAGAAATTTAGCCAATCAAGATCTGAGTAAAGCCAACTTAACTAATTCCATTTTGAATGGAGTTGAAGCCTTAGGAGCTAATTTTTCAGGTGCAATTCTTACTGGGGCTTGCATCGAAGATTGGAACATTAACAGCCAAACTAATCTGGAAAATGTTCAATGCAACTATATCTATTTGAAAAGAACTTTTTCAGAAGAAAAACAGAAATTTATATTTACAGATCGAGTTCCTCACGATTTAAATCAAACATTTGCTCCTTGCGAGTTTAGCAAACGCTTTCAGGGGGTTTTAGAAACAGTCGAGTTATATTTTGACGGAGGTGTTGATTGGCAAGCCTTTCTGGAGTCATTTAATAAGCTACAGATTGAAGACAATAGTAATGAGCTGTCCATTAACTCTTTTGAGAATAAGGGTAATGGTGCTTTCCTTATCAGAATTAGCGTTCCTGAAAGTGCGGATAAAGCTGAAATTGAAAAGTATCTGAGCCAGCAATATCAACTTGAAGCTGAATTAAAATCCTCAACCGAAAAATTAGAATCTCACATCAAAGCCTATAACGACCTCTATGAAATTATTAAGTTACTAGCTGGTAAATCGACTAAGGTTACGAACTAATCATCTAGCAATACCAAATGATCTAGTTATTATGCATATGCAAAGGAATAACATCACTATTTCTAGTCGGGAAAGATGCCCTAATTCATGATCTAATTTTGGAAATGCCTGTTGGCTATGATGCCTACTTGAGCGAAGGGGGGATAAACCTGAGTTACCAAATTCATTGTTAATCTACCAAACTGGAAAATAGCAATAAAGTTAGATGATGCTAATCTTTTTTAGCAACTATAAAAAAAGCGAGTAATTTTGTCAGTTAATCACCTCAATCTTCTTCCCAACCTGGATATTGAGGAGGAGCATCACCTTTACTTTCAACAATAGCTCCATAATCACTTCTTAAATCAGCCTTATCGATCTTATCGATCTTTTCTAGCTGAATGTTAAATTCCCACCAATCCCCAAAATCAAAAATATAGAGCAGGGAAGTTCCCTCTTTTAGATTCAAATCAGCGATCGCAACCTGATCAGTAGAAGGAGATCTTTCTGAATAGGGGTGAGAAATTTCAACAGTGCGACCGTTTAGATTCTTGTAGCGAAACATATCAAGATGATCTGAGTCAAACTCAAATGCTTCCAAAATTAAACTACTAAAATCAGCTAAAACCATTTGGCTAGCAATAACAATTCGCCGCCAGGTTTTGGAATCTAGAGACACTTTAAAAGTGTAGAGACCAGAACGAGAATCAGGTTTAGGAATAGTTAATACCTTTTGCCATTGGGGAAAGTAAGTTTGGAAAGCAGGCTGGAATTCGCCATAGGGAATATAGGGATCGTTTTCGGATTTCCAGCGCATTTTCCTTGCAGTAAAACATTGAACCATAAGTTGCATCAGAACTTCCCCAAAGGGTAATTTTTGCACCTTTCTAATTCGCCAACCTTTACCTGTTGTCGGCTTACCAGAACTTATCTGAACAAATCCAAACAGCTCCATCAAGGCTAGATTATGGAATTCTGGCCAATAGCTTAAAGATTGTTGAGCTTGATAGTTGGCAAACTTTTCTCCTTTATCAGAAATTTTAATCCAATATTCAAGACATTTCGTCCCTTCATTGTAAGGACTTCTGCGATCGCCAAGTATTTCTTCGTGAGCGCGAATCATCCAAGCTTCTAGGAGAGTAAAATAGCGTTCTGTCGAATTAAAATTTTCCCAAATCGCTAACATTTGCGAATCAAGAATCAAAAAAGGTTTCTTACCACGATAAATAATCTGACCGATTCCTGAAGCCCGCAGCAGCAGATAGAGTCCGTTAATTGAGGGATAAGACTTTTGCTGAGGACTTTTGAGGGCTATATTAATGGGGTTGCCGAGGCGCTGATTTAACTCTGTCAAGGTTTTCCGAGAAAGGCAATGTTGTTTGCTACTAACTGCTGCACCTTGATCGCCAATAAAATCTAAGAGAACTTGAAAATCATGGAGAATTGTTCCAGGTTGGGTATCTGTAATCTTTTGTTGTTGGAGAATAGCGATCGCTTCTTCGGTAATTGGAAGTAAACCTTCAGCAGCCGCCTGCCAGACCCTTTCTCTAATTTCCTGTTCAAAATTATATTCATCCTCTTCTTCCTCTAACAAAGGATTTAACATTTCCAAGGGAATTCCAGAAGATTGCAATACTGCTTGCAACATCGCCATGTCGTCAGAAGTTTCTACATTTCCTAAATTATTATTGCAATGTTCTTGAAAAGCTGTTAATCCCTCTTGGGTTTTCATCTCAAAACCTAATGTTTCGCCAGCAGTAAAAAATGACTTTGCTATCCCAAAGTTACTGGGGTCGTTCATTATTCCCGAAAACTTAGGCTGGATTTGCTTGAGGAATTTGATAATTGGGGTAGCCTGTGGGTGTTGGCATTCCCGTTTGAGGAACTGCCAAAAAGCGATTAATTCAGGAATAGTTGTCTCTGCTTCCTCTGGATTTAACAAAGAAATTTTTTGAGGAAAAAGCTTGGTGACGATCAGCTCCACATTTTCAACGTTTAAATTGGGGAGCGTAACCGACTCGTAAGCATAGCCAAAATAAATAAGACTATCAATCCAGCTTCCTACAAATTCTGCCATCTCGGGATTGGCTTTGAGATATGCCGTTCCTTCTGGGGAGGGAACAAATTCTTCGACCAGTTCTACTATAAAATCTGGTAAAGCTGCGATCACGGCATCGTAGTCTTTAAGAGAATCCAAACGGTAGAGATCCACACTCATGAGAAAGTATTGCTTGATGCTTGCTACTCTTTACATGATATTTCTTTCAGAGCATTTAATAGCGGTTTATTTTTAATAAAATTGCACTCTTTTCCTGGGATTTTGCTGCTATGGGTGCAAAGAATAAGTAACTAGCGATCGC
>CALKUU010000340.1 GCA_937996665.1 uncultured Xenococcaceae cyanobacterium
TCGCGCTCTTGCCGATCCGCTGCGATTGCAGATTATTGAGTTGTTGCGTAATCAAGAATTATGCGTTTGCGATCTTTGCCAAAAGCTTGATGTCAATCAGTCTAAGTTATCTTTTCATCTCAAAAATCTTAAGGATGCTCAGCTAGTTTTGGCACGTCAGGAAGGTCGCTGGATGTATTACCGTCTCAATTTAGTCCAGTTTGCGACTCTCAAAACTTATCTAGCTGAATTTGAGAAGTTAGAAACTATTGTGCCTGCGAAGAATTGCGATTAGATTATTTGAGTCTTTAATAATTACTGTTCTCGAAAATAAAGCGATCGCCTAAAATTTCAACAAAACCAACATATCAAAAATAATTGATACATCAAGAATATTTGATGTAAAATAAGACCACCTCAGCTACCTGCAAAATAGCTGAATCCTTATTCTTTGGTTATTTCGGTTTGGTAAATGATGAATTCCGACAATTTACAAGTTAAGACTAAGCCTCCTCAAGCTGGCGGGCAACTAAATTTATTTGAAAAGTACCTTACTGTGTGGGTTGCTCTCTGTATCGTCATGGGGATTGCTTTGGGCAAAGTTTTTCCTGGAGTTGCTCAATCCCTCGATGCGATGAGTATCTATAACGTGTCGATTCCGATCGCCATTTGCTTATTTTTCATGATGTACCCCATCATGGTCAAAATTGATTTTTCTCAGGCAAAGCAAGCAGCGCGATCGCCTAAACCCGTAATTCTTACCCTGGTGATTAACTGGTTAGTCAAACCCTTTACGATGGTGGCTTTCTCCCAGTTTTTCCTGGGTTGGTTATTTCAATCTTGGCTAGGGCAAACCGAAATTATTAACGGAGTGGAAGTATCCTTAGCTAATTCTTACCTCGCTGGCACAATTTTGCTGGGAATTGCCCCTTGTACCGCCATGGTTTTGATGTGGGGCTATCTATCTTATAGTAACCAGGGTCATACTTTGGTGATGGTGACAGTTAATTCCCTCGCAATGCTATTTCTCTATGCTCCCCTAGGGAAATGGCTACTAGCAGCTAACAATCTGAGTGTTCCTTGGCAGACGATTGTTCTCTCTGTGATGATTTACGTTGGCTTGCCACTAGCAGCAGGTATTTTGAGTAGGCAATGGATTTTTCGAAATAAAGGACGTAAATGGTTTGAAGAAAAGTTTTTAGCTTATCTTTCGCCGATTTCAATTTTTGCTTTGTTGCTAACTCTAGTTTTGTTATTTGCTTTTAAAGGTGAGTTGATTGTTAACAATCCGCTGCATATTCTCTTAATTGCTATTCCTTTATTTTTGCAGACTAACTTTATTTTCTTAATTACCTATGTTGCTGCGTTGAAGCTCGGTCTTGATTACGAAGACGCTGCTCCTGCTGCTCTAATTGGGGCGAGTAATCACTTTGAAGTAGCGATCGCCACTGCGGTAATATTATTTGGGCTTAATTCTGGAGCTGCCCTAGCTACGGTGGTTGGGGTCTTGATTGAAGTACCTGTCATGCTGATGCTGGTCGAGTTTTGCAAACGGACTGCTGATTGGTTTCCCCGTCAGCCAGAAAAAGCCACTTTACTAGATCCCAGATGTTGTAATTCCTGAGTTGTAAGCCTTAAGTAATAAATTTTAGAAGTAAATTTTTGAATGACTAGTTTTGACCATCCACCGAGAATTCTTTTTTTGTATGGCTCTTTAAGAGAAAGATCTTATAGTCGCCTTTTGGCAGAGGAAGCAGCTCGTATTATTAGCGATCTAGGCGCAGAAGTAAAATTTTTTCACCCACGAGATCTTCCCCTTCGAGGACAAGTAAATGAATCCCATCCCAAAGTTCAAGAACTGCGAGAACTTAGCCAATGGTCAGAAGGTCAGGTCTGGTCTTCTCCCGAAATGCATGGCAATGTTACAGGTATTCTTAAAAATCAAATTGATTGGATACCTTTGAAAATGGGATCGGTGCGACCAACCCAGGGCAAAACCTTGGCAGTGATGCAGGTCAGTGGTGGTTCCCAATCTTTTAATGCGGTTAATACTCTGAGGATTTTAGGTCGATGGATGCGGATGTTTACGATCCCTAATCAATCTTCGGTTGCTAAAGCCTATCAGGAGTTTCATGAAGATGGCATGATGAAAGACTCAGCTTATCGAGATCGCGTTGTCGATGTAATGGAAGAATTGTACAAATTTACGCTGTTATTGCGGGATCAAATTGACTACCTAACTGATCGCCATAGTGAGCGCAAAGCCCAAGAACAGAACAACAATAACTAAGCCAAATTCAGAGGACTAATAAATCATGAAAAAAGTAATGTTTGTTTGTCGCCGTAATTCTTGCCGATCGCAAATGGCAGAAGGTTTTGCCAGAACCTTAGGAGCAGGAAAAATTGAGGTAACTTCTTCTGGGTTAGAAGCCAGTCGAGTCCATCCCACAGCGATCGCAGTCATGTCCGAAGTGAATATTGATCTTAAAATTCAAACTTCCGATGCCTTAAATGATTTCACCGCAGC
>CALKUU010000341.1 GCA_937996665.1 uncultured Xenococcaceae cyanobacterium
TAGCCAACCTCTCAGGAATTTTCCGCGATACCTTCGTCAATATTATCGAGCTACTCGACGATCTCTTTTTGCGAGCAGCCCAAGCCGAGGAAGACCCTGAACAAAATTTCATTAGAAAGCATTCACTAGCCCTGCAAGCACAAGGAATCGATAATACCTCTGCGCGCTTATTTTCTAATCCTGCGGGTGATTTTGGTTCTTTAGTAAATGATCAGGTGGTAGATAGTAACTGGGAAACTAGTGATGAGCTTGCCAACACTTGGGCAAAGCGGAATAGCTTTAGTTATGGCAGAAAGGACAAGGGACAAGCTAGACCAGAAGTATTACAGCAGCTTTTAAAGACCAGCGATCGCATTGTTCAAGAGATCGATTCGGTTGAATATGGATTAACCGACATCCAAGAATATTATGCCAATACAGGCGGATTGAAGTTGGCAGCAGAAAAGGAGAGTGGCAAAGAGGTCGAGGCTTCTTTTGTAGAGAGTTTTTCTAAGGATACGACTCCACGCAAACTCAAGGATTTACTACGAATGGAATATCGCACCAAATTATTAAATCCCAAGTGGGCAGAGGCAATGGCGGATCAAGGATCGGGTGGTGCTTACGAAATCTCCCAACGGATGACGGCTTTAGTGGGTTGGGGTGGCACGGCTCACTTTAAGGATGACTGGGTATATGACCAAGCTGTTGATACTTATGCTTTGGATGCAGAGATGGCAGAGAAGTTACGTCAGGCAAATCCTGAGGCTTTTCGGAATATTGTTGGTCGGGCGATCGAGGCTAGTGGTAGGGGTTTTTGGGATGCTGATGAGGAGAAGTTGGCTAAGTTGCAGGAGTTGTATCAGGCTGCTGAGGATGAATTGGAAGGTGTTGGCGTTTAAACAATGTTCGTAAAATAGTTTAATGAGGTATTGCTCAATTAATTTAGCCAGCGATCGCTAACACTGAAAAATTCAGTCATATATTATTTAGTTAGGGATAGTTTTAAGTCCTTATCACTTAGCTAGTACTGAGAAAAATAAAATAAGCAGATGTCACCCATTAATAAAATTTTCCAAGACGCTTTGGCTTTACCTGAAAATTTTAGAGTCCAGCTAATCAAGCAATTGTCAGAAAGTTTAGAATCAAACCTTGAAGAACAGGCTAAGGAAAATCAAGAAAGTCAAGTTTTTTGGCAAAGACTGGAAGAATTAAAACAACAGATGCAAGAGGAAGAAATAGAAGTCAATACTCAAGAAATCTGGGGAGATATTAGAGAGAAGGAAGTTGGCAGAGAGATAACTTTGCCTTAACCAAATGTACTTCGCATATGAGTCAATATTTAATAGATACCAATGTTTTATCAGAGCCTTTGCGACCGAAACCTAATTCTGACGTGATCGCAAAAATCCAACTTAATTTTTCTGAAATAGCTATCGCTTCTGTAACTTGGCATGAAATTTTATTTGGTTGTTACCGACTGCAACCCTCGAAGAAACGTAGCAAGATAGAGGAATATCTCCAGAATCTGGTTTTACAGAGTTTTCCTATCGTAGATTACGATGCTCAAGCTGCTGAATGGCAAGCTCTAGAAAGATCGCGATTAACGAAGATTGGTAAACCTCCTGCTTTTGCTGATGGTCAAATAGCAGCTATAGCTAAGACAAATGATTTAGTTTTAGTCACCAATAATGTTTCTGACTTTGAAAATTTTGAGAACTTGCAAGTAGAAAATTGGTTTGAGAATTAGAATTTATTAGTCTAGCAATCGCAGTTAATTAAAAAGGTTTTTGGAATGCAGAGAACAAGTTAGAGAAGTTACAAGAGTTACATAAGTCAAAAGAAGATGAGTTAGAAGGTTTAAAAGTTTACTTTTCAACAAGATAGCGAAAACTAAACGTATATACTCGTTAAATTTTTCAAAAAATAAGCTTTATAAAGGTAGCCGAAAAGCTTTTAAATAAAACATTAAAAGATAAATTTTTCAATATTCGATAATGAGAGCTTGTATTTCCGCTCTAAATAAGTCCCATTATTCTTGATTAGTCTTGACAAAATCGTTTCTCTTATTTTAGAATTCTGATTGGAAAAGATTAGTAAAGTGGACTTTTAGCTCAATTCTGCCGAAAAGCGACACTTTAATTCATTTGCCTTTTCAAGTTTCAAAATAATTTTGACAATTTTTGCCATGGTCAATCGAAATCCTAGTGAATTAAAGACTACCAAAAATGTAGATAGAAGTTCTTCCTATCCTAGATATGGTCTAAAGAAGGCAGAAGAATTGGCTTTAAAGATTTTTGAAAATGGCGCGCGAAATTGCGACGAAGATATTATTGCAAAAGCGGTAGGCTACACTAACGGCAAAAATGGGGCTTATAATTCCTTGAAGGCGGCAGCTAAACACTTTAATTTGATTAATTATAATAGCAGCCGCTCTATTATATCGGTTGAGGATAGATGGATTGACGTACTCCATTCGGAAGATTTAGCCAAGTTAAAAATTGAGAGAAAGCAGTCCTTACAGCAACCGAATCTTTACCAAAAAATTATCGAAAAGTATAAAGATATTCAACTCCCGCAGTTAGACAAGTTATCTCGTGAATTACACCTAAACCCAGAATATGGAATCCTCCAAAATGCTGCTGAAAGAGCTGCCAAAGTTTTTTTAGAGTCGGCAGAATATGCAGGAATAATTAATCAAAACGGATTTATTGAACTTGAAAACAAAGCCGTGGCGGCAGATCACGATGAGAATAAGGAAGATTCCTCAAATTTGTACCAGGATCATAGTTTAGTCATTGACTCACAAGGCAAATTTCAAGAAAACACCTTTCAACCACAACAAAAAAAGATACTTGACACTACAGATTGTCTAGACAATAAAAATCATCCAGAAGAAAAGTTGGAAAAATATGAAATCAATTTAGTAAATCATAAAAAAGTTTATATTTATGCACCAGTACCCTTGCCCTATGGAGAAAAAGAGAGACTTAAAAAGTATATCGATTTAATGATTGAAGCTCCATCTTCAAAACCACAGGCTTTTAACTCTAGTTCTGTTGAAAATACTAATGAGAATTGATTATGAGATTAATGATTAAAAAGGGAATAAATCATTTTTTGGTTTTAAATTCAACATAGATCCGTACTTATCTTTTTGTATTAACTAAGTATAGCCAAGCGATTAAGGTCTATTAATCTATGACGAATCGCATATAATGTTTTGAAAAGCAAGCGTTAAAACATGGCTACTCAAACCAAACCTCAACAACGTCAAGTACTTTTATATCCTGGTGAAGATGGATATTTTGTCGTCGAAGTACCTAGCTTGCCTGGTTGCATTAGCCAAGGAAAAACTCGCAAGGAAGCCTTAAGCAACATCGAAGAAGCGATCACCATTTATATTGAAGTTCTTGAAGAACAAGGTGAGAACATTCCAGAGGATCAAATTGAAATTGTATTAGTATGAGCAAGCTACCTGTTATTTCTGGTAAGGAATGTATTAAAGCACTCGAAAAAACAGGCTATAAAGTCATTAGGCAAAAGGGTAGTCACATAGTACTCACTACATCAAACCCCACGAATATGTTAGTCGTGCCAAACCACAAAGAGATAGATCGAGGAACATTGCGAGCCATTATTCGCCAAGCGAATCTAACCATAGATGAATTTATAAGCCTTTTAAAATAGTATCGAGCTAGTCTATCAGTTATTAAAGTGACCGCACGTTTCAATTAAATACTGAGAAAGTTGATTTTTTGTTATTTAAGGTTGATCGCTTGCAAAATCAACATCTTGATAAAGCTCTTCTAAACTAATCGCCAACTCAAAACTAGCAAAACTTATCTGATCTTCTGCTGCTGCATATTCCGACAAAACCCATTGATTTTCCTCATTCTTGGTAAATTTTTCCACCTGCATTGCCACTTGAGAAATCACCAAATATTCCTGAAAGTTGGGCATAGTGCGATACATCCGAAACTTATTCCCTCTGTCGTATTTCTCAGTAGAATCAGAGAGAATTTCCGCGATCGCGATCGCATTAACAATCGTATCATCGCGATTTTCCGCAAAAACTAACGGCTTATTCGCCACCATCAGATCAGGATAAGTATATAAATTACAATCAGGAATCCATAAGCGCAAATCGCTCATAAA
>CALKUU010000342.1 GCA_937996665.1 uncultured Xenococcaceae cyanobacterium
TCAAGAGATTTCAAAAATTGTTCTGTTAATCTCTCAAATTGCTGAAAGAACTAACCAATTAGCTCTAAATGCTTCTATTCAAGCAGCAAAAGCTGGAGAAGCAGGAAGAGGTTTTGCCGTAGTTGCCGACGAAGTTAGACAGTTAGCTGATAGGTCTGGTAAGTCTTTGAAAGAGATCGAGCAAATCGTACTCCAAATTCAAAGTGAAACTGGATCAGTTATGACTGCGATGGAAGAAGGGATTCAAGAGGTAATCGATGTAACCGACAGAGCAGAACAAGCTAAAACGGCACTAGAGGATATTATTCAAGTATCTAATCGGATTGATACTCTAGTCAGAACTATTACTGCTGATACAGTTGAACAACGAGAAAATTCTCGGGCAGTTGCTCAAGTAATGCAATCGGTCGAGTTAACAGCCCAAGGAACTTCACAAGAGTCACAACGAGTAGCTGGTTCTTTGCAGAGTCTAGTTAGCATCGCTCGTGACCTACAGTCTTCTGTAGAAAGATTCAGAATCGACCAAGGCTCCTCTAAATAATTAGAGCAAAGATTTGGATGAATTGTAAAAACATCAAAGCTTTAGAAAGCTGGCAAATTCAAAATTTATTGTGGCTCATTGTAATTTCTGGGAGAGTACTCTGAAGAATAGCCTTGATGTCACCTCAGCTAATCAAAATCAATTATTCATACTCAGTCAAATTTACTCATTATTTTGACTAATCTATTTTTTTGCTCTAACTTGCTCATCAGACCTCAGCTACTTTAGATAAACCATAGTTACCCCTGCTCCACCTTCTTTTTGCGGAGCAAGCTCATATTTGTCAACTAAGGGATGACGCTTCAAAAATTCATGAATGCCTTCGCGTAATTTACCTGTTCCTTTGCCGTGAATTATCCAAAGTAGACCAGATTCAATTGCTTTAGCGATCGCATTATCGACTTCGATTTCCGCATTAGCGACCCTAATACCACGAATATCCAGAGTATTTTTAGATGTTCTAATCGCGATCGCTGGTTTTGTGCTTTTTGGTTGGTTAAACTGTGATTTTTTAGTCTGGTTCTGTTGTTTCTTGGGTACTTTTTGACCATCAAGAGATTCGATCTCTTGCCACAAAACATTCATTTTCATAAAACCAAATCGAACAGTTAGCTGTTGTTGGGTTTCATCAATAGCAAGCACCTCACCAGTTTGACCAAGGCTAGGAATTCTTACCTTTTCGCCTATTTGCGGTTTGTAATCTGGTTTTGGTGGTTTTGGTTTAGCAGGAGCTTGAATATGCCTATGAGCAATTTTATCGAGAGCATTAGTTGCGTGCTGGGCTTTCTGGGCTGATTGGTCACCTTTTTGCAGATTATGAATTACCTGAGCAATTTGTGACTTTGCATCTAACAAAGCTTTTTTAACTGCTTCCTCTTGAGAAAGCTTGAGGGCATCTTCTCTAGATTTCAAAGATTCAGCTTTTGTGGAGACTTCACTATAAAATTTTTCAGTTGCTGCTAATAACTTGGCAGCTTCGGCAGCTTTAGCTTCTTGTTCACGACGTTGAGCTTCAAGAGCAGCAATAACCTCGTTGACATCTTGAGTTTTACTAACACCAACTAATGTTTGCGCCTGGCTAACTATCTCTTGATCTAAGCCTAGTCGCTGAGCAATTGTTAGAGCATTAGAGCGACCTGGTATGCCCCACAGAAGACGGTAAGTCGGTTGCAAGGTACTATCATCAAATTCAACCGAAGCATTTTCAAAACGTTCGTCTTCATATTTGAGTGATTTTAATTCACCGTAATGAGTAGTTGCGACGGTTAGCAAGGTATGATTTGCTAAATATTTAAGTAGAGCGATCGCCAAAGCACTACCCTCAACTGGATCTGTACCAGCACCAACCTCATCGAGAAGAACCAAAGAGTTAGCTGTCAAATTTGTACTTTGTTCAGAGTCAGGTTGAGTACTTGCTAACTCATTAAGTGCAGAATCTTCGGTATCTGCTTCTGTCTGCTCAACTTGTTCAGATTCAAGACTTGCTAACTCAACTGGTTGTGAGGAAATTTCTGGTTTAAGGACATCGATAATGCGACTGATACGACGAATATGTCCTGAGAAAGTCGATAAACTCTGTTGTAAAGATTGCTCATCGCCAATATCTGCCAAAATCGAGCCAAACCAAGGAATTTCGACAGGAGCTTGAGCAGGAATAAAGATACCGACTTTTGCCATCAGTGCGGCTAGACCAATAGTTTTGAGAGTAACAGTTTTACCCCCTGTATTAGGGCCAGTAATCGCCACTACTCTGGTCTTCGGTTCTATTTTGACATCAATGGGAACGACAGAATTTCCCGACTCGTGTTTTGCTTGCCAGACCAAGAGAGGATGTTGCAGTTTTCTGAGCAGAAAACGTTCTCCTGGTTCGATAAAACGAGGTGGATGAGCCTCAAGCCAATAGCTATAGCGGGCTTTAGCAGTTGCTAAATCCAACATCGTGGCGATCGCTAGTAACTTTTCGAGATCTTCAAGAACCTCATTAATTTTACTGGTAAGTGCTTTTAAGATAATTTCTTCTTCACGAATTGCCTGTTTTTCAGCCTGACGAAGTTGATTGCCCAAGTTAACTACTGATTGAGGTTCAACATAAAAAGTAGAACCAGTACTAGAAACATCATGAACAATTCCAGGAATGGTTTCTTTTTGGGCTGCCTTAATTGCCAGTACAAAGCGATCGCTTCTTTGCGTAATCACATTTTCTTGCATCGAACCCACATTACGTTGCATAATTCGCTGCAACATCTGTCTGATTTGCCGACGCAGACCTTTAACTTTAGTTCTAATTGCGCCTATTCTGGGGTTAGCACGGTCAGTAATATCGCCAGCATCATCAATACAGTGATGAATTTCCTGCTCAATTTCGGGATAGGTGCGTAGGTCGATAACCAGTTTATTCAATGAAGGTAATTCTTCTGGTTTGCTATCAATTGTACGGCGTAAATTTCTTACTCCTGCAAGGGTTGTAGCAACATCAAGTAATTCTTTCGCAGACAGCATTCCCCCCATACCTACTCGGGCAAAGGCTTGATTTAAATCGTGAACACCTTTAAAAGTCCAACCCGATTCTGGCTGTTGCTCTAAGTTGAAAATCTCTTGGGTTTGAGCAAGTAACTCTAGACTTTCTAGCTTGGTGGCTGGTAACTGCAAATGAGCTGCCGCGATCGCACCTAACTTAGTATCAGCAAAAGTTGCTAGATGTTGGCAAAGGCGTTGCCATTCTAATAAATCTAAAGTTTCTTTGTTAATCAAAGTTTTCGCTAGTTGCTTGTGATGTCTGGGTTATTGCCACGCAAGGAGGATTAAAGTCCCTTTATCTGGATAAAAATTATTAACCTAATCTTTTAACTATAGTACATTTTCTCAATACATACTTTGGTAGAAATCCGTATAAAATTTTATTGCAACAAACCAAGAAAAGTCGTTACAATCATTTACATAAAGCAAATTCAAGCACACTACTACTCTAAATAGGAGTCAATCTCAACATGGAAAAGCAAGAAGGAAAAGTAGGTTTTACAAATTTTGCGGAAAACCTCAACGGACGCTTAGCAATGCTTGGTTTTATCATTGCACTCGCGACTGAGTTGATGACAGGAAAAGGAATTCTTTCTCAACTAGGAATTATGTAATTAAACTGCTCCAGATATATAACCTGACAAAGTTCCCATGGTTCTCAGTTCGGTCATAATGCGGCAGCAAAATTGCTGGGTTTTCAATCCCAACTAACTAAATTTAAGAAGCAATTTGTCTCTTATTTTTTTCTCTTAACTAACAGAGAATTAGATAGAGACAATTTTTTTTCCTACTTAACTCTTTATGACTCGCATCAATCACCTCTTGCCATAATTCCCACCTCTTTTTAGTTACTACCGCTCCCAAGTACAAATAAGCTCAGCAGGGTTCCACTATTCCACAAGCAATGTAAAAGCATAGGAGCGAGAATGTTGCGAGAGCGGGTGTAAACAACTCCGAGCAGTATGCCTAAAGTTGCCAAAGGAAGAACTTCTGCCAAGCTAAGATGAGCGATCGCAAAAAGTAACCCACTCAAGATAATCGCGGTAGTAACCGAAAAATAACGAGTCAATGAAGGTAATAAAAAGCCCCGAAAAATTAGTTCCTCAAAGACAGGAGCTGCGATAGAAGCGGTCAGAAAGAAAACCGCAAGCGCAACTTTATCTTGAGCTTGAAGTGCTAAATATAACAAAGGATTGCTACCACCTTGTCCATGCCAAATTTGTTGATTGATTAAAGAGACAATTAAAACACAAGGAATTGCTACTAGATAACCGCCAAAACCCCAAATAAACCACTTATCTAAGAGTTTTACTTTGAACCATTCTGGTTCTAAGGGAAAGTAGGGCTTGAGAGAGACATACAGAACAGACAAGCCACCAATTGCCATTAAGGCATAGGTAAAGAGAACATAAAAAGCTTTGACCCGCAAACTTGATTCTGCAACATTTAGACCCAGCAGACCAAGCAATAGTGGCAAGACAAATTGACCAACAAAAAAGAAACCAACAATAATTACTTGCCAAGTAATTTCCCAATCCCAAGGAGTTGACCAACCTAACTTGCCATTGGTTGCAAGCAAAGAAGTTGCTGGTTTAAAGAAACGTTGTCCTAATAAGAATAAAAGCAAGCAAAAACCAATAAAACCACCAACGATGGGAATACCACTAATAAAAGCAAGTTTAACCACAGCCTGAGAAGCTCGCTCTTGTTGCTTGTCATTGAGAAGTTGTAACTCTTGACTATTATCGGTGACTGTATAGAGTTGAGTTAAGGCACGATCGCGAAACCAACTATCGAGATTTTGCTCAATAGTCTTGTTTGCGGCGTTAATATCTGTGAGCTTAAAATTCTTTGACCAAAGCTGACTCATTAAAGAAGCGGCTTCAGCATGCTCGTCCTGATAATATTTACCTTCACTATCAAAAATGAGGTTTTGCCAAGTCTTCTGAGCTTCCTCAAATTTATTCTGCTCGGCTAATAAAATTCCTTTTTTGAGATCGATGTCGTCAATAAATTCGGTTAAATCGCTAACCTGTTGTTTAAGCTGTTGCCTCAGACCAGCAGAATTGCGACTTGATGTTGTTTGAACTTCCTTTGATAGCTCTTGATTGTTAACCTTTGCTTGAATATATTCACCTTGATCCGTACCAATCTGATTATCTAAAATCTCAGGCTTAAGCTGTTTTTCAAATGTATCGAGAAGCTCAACAGCTTCGGTTTGAGCTTTGTTATATTGCTTAAAAGCTGCTTCCGTCGGATTTGTACCTAAACCTTTAGCGATCAGATCATTAACCGCTTCATCATCACTACCAAGATCTGGTTTTAGTTGAGAAGCATAAAGCACTAAATTAGTTTGATATAACTCTAATCGACTTTGAATTTGCGGCTCAGCTAAGCTGCCACCAAGAGACAAAAGAACTCTGGCGATCGCAAGTAAGGTCATTAAACCCAGAATTAATCGCTTTGCA
>CALKUU010000343.1 GCA_937996665.1 uncultured Xenococcaceae cyanobacterium
TGGGTGAGACCGTAAAGAACGCCCCCAGCAAAAGCATCACCAGCCCCAACCGTATCGATCGCCTTAACAGGGAAACCTTTCACAGGAATAATCTCTTTGTTTTTAACAACGAGGCAACCTTCCTTGCCATTGGTAACAAAAGCAGTATCTACTATTTCACCAATTTTGGCTACGCAATCATCTAAAGATTCGCTGCCATAAAAACTAAGGATCTCTTCGGCATTGCAAAATACGACATCGCAATAGTCTTTGGTTACTTGTTTAAAATCATCTGCGAACAGATTAACCAAAAACTGATCGGAAAAGGTAAAGGAAACTTTGACTCCCTGACGCTTGGATTCTTCCATGGTTTTTAGGCAAGCTTTTTTGGTGTCTTCCCCAGTCCAGAGGTAGCCTTCAACATAGCTATACTGACAGCGCTTAATTTGTTCTGGATCGATATCATCAGCGCCAAGGGTGACAGATGCCCCAAGGTTGGTACACATGGTTCGCTCAGCATCGGGTGTTGTTAAGACAACGCAGGTTCCTGTCGGGCCATTATCAGTGGAAGTGTGAGCAACATCAAACCCGATTTTAGAGTTACGCATATCTTGGCGATATAGTTCCCCATTGGGATCATCGGCAACTTTAGCGACAAAAGTTCCTGTGCCACCACTTTGGGCGATCGCAATCATGGAGTTAGCAGCCGACCCCCCAGAACTCATTTGCAAAGGAAGATGCTCTAGTTCACTAAGGATTTTTCCTTGTCTGGGCGCTTCCATCAGGGTCATGCCACTTTTGGGAAGATCATGTTTGCCGATGAAGTCTTCTTCTACAAATGCAAGAATGTCTACAATGGCGTTACCAACACCGTATACATCCAATTTTTGGTTATCTGCGCTCATAAAATTTAGTTTGATTTTCTGGATTTGATATTTTTTTGTTTGATTTTTGGGCAAACTTCAAGAATTATAACGTGAGTTGATTAGTCAGACTGAAAGCTGAGTACTTCGGCAATTAGAAAACTCTTTAAAAACTAGCTTGGACAACAACTTTTGATTGCCCTTTCTAAAAGATCTTCATCGACATCCCACCATTTTTTTAATTCAAATAGAACTGGATATAATTTTGGGTGTCCTAGCTCCTCGGCTGCTTCTACTGCCAATGACCAGACTTCCTCGGATGTTAATTCTTCTAATAAAATATCTGAGATGGTTAAATCTTTCCTTGTCGCTAGACCAACGAGAGCTTCACAGAATATTTCGTAGCTGGTTTCAGTATCTTTTTTTTCTTCCCGCAGTCTTTTCCACAGGGATTCTCGAATTTCCTCAGTATCAGTTTCAATCTGAGAACCTAGACCAAAAGTAGCCCAATTTCTCACATCTTCATCTAGATCGCTAGATAATTCAATTAGGGTAGCGATCGCGGCTGGATCTTCTTGGGTAAGCAGTCCCAAAACAACTCCGTAACGAACATCTGAATGAGGATGATTTTTGAATTCAATTAATGATCTAACTGCTCTGGAGTCTTTCAAATGTCCTAGAGAAATGCCAACAGAGCAAAGTACTTCTGGATTAGTTTCTACTTTGAGCAAATCTAACAAGATATTGAGACACTCATCAGGAAAAGTTCTTTTAGGAATACCTAATTGACCTAGGATCTCTATTCCTAAAAACTTATCTGAAATATTTTCACTTTGGGTTAATTGCTGCGCTTGAGTTAAAACTTCCAGAGTCCCTCGATACTGCAAGCTAACAATACATTTATCAACTAAGGACTCATCTTCTGTAGTTCGTGCTAACTCAATTAATGTAGTTGTTATCTCTTCTAGCTGAATTATTGGCTTTCCTAGTTCCTTTGCTAATTTTTGTCGCAAGACAGTATCTATTTCAGAAAATCTAAAAGACATGGGATTTTGGGAATATGCTAAGAAGCTTAACTAAAAAAGGAAGAGAGTCTTAGGAAAAAGTTTATTAACTCTCAAGACTATTTGATTCTTACTTATTTTTATTCAGTTTGAAGATATGAGCTATGTAGTTTAGAGATTGCAAGGATTGGAATTCTCAATGAGCGATCGCCCTAACCCCAAACCATGCAACCAACTTAGAACTCCGAACTCCGAATTCCTAACACCGATGTAGCTTATCGAATTTAGTTAAGAGCCTGCTGAACAATTTTGCCTACGCCGTCAGAAAAGGTTTTTAAATTGTATTTAGCCTCACACAAATGGCGAGCTCTTTGACCCATAGCTTTCGCCTCTTCAGGATTTTCCATGAGATAAGTAATTGCATTTTTCCAGCCTTCAACATCCCCATTATCCACCCAAATACCAATACCTTCTTGCTCGATATCAATACCAATTTGAGGATTTCTAGTGACGATAGAAGCTTTACCCATTGCCATGCTGTCTAATAGGCTAGTTATGCCAATCATGCTGTGAGAATTATGGTTATTGGCATCCAAAGGAATCGCTACTGCATAGGATTCTTTATGCTCTTTGTAAATTTCCTCATCGCTTAAAACAACTATCTTTTCTTCATCGTATGTTACCTGAATATTATTAGAAACATAACTAGAATCTGGGGCAGAATCTTTTGTACAGTAAATTCTTAAGTTGTAATCGGTATCGTTCAAAGCTTGAGTCAAAGTATTGTAATCCCGATGTGTTTTCCCTGCACTAAGGATGAACGAAGAATCATCCACTTGGTGTTCCTTTTCTTTGTCAATTACCAACTTATCGCAGTATGGTAAATCGATTCCCCAGTCTATAAATTCTAATTTTTCCTGAGAAATCTGAAAATCATTCTGGAATTGCTGTTTTATTCTGGGGCTTAGGCAAATTAGTTTGTCATGCCCCTGGACTACGTACTTAAAAAACAGCCTAACAAAAGGGCTTGTCGGCAAAGATTGATGAGCAGCGGCAAAGATTGGCTTTTTAAACAAACCGATTCGACGCAAGAATGCTAATAAAAATGTGTTGTAATAATGCCCAGTGTAAATTGCATCAAATTCATTCTGCTTTAGCAAAATTCTTAGCTGTTGGTCTAAATTGCCTAATAGCTTAAGTTTTTCACTAATTTTCTTGAGGAAAGTGTATTTTTCATGAGGTAGAATACGGAGTTCTAGTCCATATTTTTCAAATTGGGTAACTCCCCATAAATGGTGACCAGCGGTGAGATTTTCCTTCCACATTCGCCACTTCTCATCCATAGGATAGTTATTAAGAAATAGTACTTTCATGTTTTAAATACAAATGTAATTCTGTAATGTTGATTTTTTGATTGGGAAAGCGAATTTTGCCCTGTCAAAACTAGTCCATTTTTAAAATAGGACGAACTATTGATATAGGAGCCATTTATAAGCTCTAGGTCACTCTGCTTTTTAAGCAGCAAAAATAACTAGAATTCTAATTATTACCCTTATTAAACCCATAGAATTCATAGCATCTCTGCCATTTTTACTATTAAATGATTTCATTTTGCTGTTTAACTTTGTAACTAGGCAGAGCTACTATTTCAGTAATCTTAATTTGACTAATTTTATTTATTCTTAAATGGTTACTGATTTATGTTTGACGAGCTATTCTTACTTTTTTCTAGTTAAAGGATGAAAGTCACATCCGTTTCATTTCCCAATATTATTCAACTATAAAAAAATTAATTTTAAGATAATGTAAACTTATTGCCTAATTAATCATGAAATGTGTTGTCGAACAAAATATTTGATTTAAAAAGAATAGTGTCCAATGAATTATCAACAGATTCAAGCAGGCATTCCCCACGTTATAAATAAAGGGGTATAGATTACTGCATGTTACAAATAAAGGTTAATAGATCACCACAGAAGTGACTGACTTTGCCAAAGCCTTGTCGTCTTATTTTTGAATTATTTTAATTTCTCATAATTGCACAACTTTGACTAAAAAAGTCAAAATCACCTTTTAGTAAAGCCCTCGACGAAGCTTTCTTGAAGCACAAGATAGCTCATATAATAGAAGTTTTAGTTGACTCTTCGCTTTATTTTTCTAGAGTTTTTCACAACTTGAAAAGATGTCCTTTTTAATTAACAAAATTAAATTATAAAATTTTCTTTCCAAGGTGCAAAATGTTCTCTTGATTACAGAAAGATACAATTACGAGACTACTTTAGCTGCTTAATTTTGCCATGAGCATATTGTTAGATTCAGATTGCGAGAAGCCTAATGGAATCTATCAGTAATTATTGCAATTAATACTATTTATTCTTAGCCTCCAAACTCTCCAGCCGACTCTTCAAATCCTGATTATCCTTCTTCAACTTATCCACCTCTTGCCGTAACTCCTTCACCGCCTTATCACTACCAATATTTTTCTGCACCCGACTAACCGCCTCATCTGCTCTTCTTTTCACCCTGCCATCAGGAGTTTGGGCCGAGAGATTTTGGAGAATAGCGATCGCTTTAGGGGTTTGCATTTGTCCCAGTGCCCCAACTACCGCAACTTGAGTTAAAAAGAAACTTTCCCCTGACAAAGATTCCAACTGCTCTAAAATAGTCTCAACAACCTCAGGTGTTTGTCCAGAGGAGACCGCACCTAAAGCGCGAATCGCCGCTAAACGAAGAGCTTGAGGAGTTCCTGGCTGAGTGTAGGTGATAATTACTTCTACCGCCTGAGCTAGAGTAGTCATTTTACTCAATCCAGCGATCGCACCGCTGCGAATCGTTTCATTCCAACCTGCACGAGTATTGAGGATATCTTGTAGCAATTCAATGGTTGTCGACTGTTTTGCTTTCAAGTTACCAGAAACCATACCACCCAAACATCTAGCTGCACTGGCTTCCACATAGTAACTAGCATCACCCTTGCTTAAACAGTTTTGGATAGTTGCATAAGCCGACTCGGTTTTAAAATTACTCAAAGCTTCAATTACGGCTCTGCGAACTCTAGCATCAGAATCTTCTAAACCTTTAACAAGAGCTTCTTCAGCCTGATTAAGCTTGATTTTGCCCAGAGTTCTAGCAACTTCGACTCGCATTCCCCAAAAAGAATCTTCTTGCAACGCGGTGGCTAAAGCCTTAACAACTTCCAGACCACCTTTTTTCCCTAACGCTTTTGTTGCATAGATCCGAGAGACAGCATCGCAGTCATATTTGAGTTGGTTTTTGAGCTGAAGAACGGGATATTCGAGTTTAACGGTCTTGAGAATATAGTTATCGACATCAAAGCTAATATAGTCAGGCTTTTGCTCTAGAGGGAAATAGAAAGTTTGTTGCTGTTGATGGATGCGTAAATTGTATGTCTGCGTTGCCTTACCAATGTAGCCAAAACCAATCGGAATCTTGAGATCAAATAATTGACTGTCGCTACCAGTGCTATCGGTTTTGGCTTGAGTTTGAGTAATGCTCAACTTAGCTAGGTTGCTGTCGTTATCCCAACTGTATTTGACCTTATAGTCAGGATGACCACCTCGGAAGACATATTGATCGAACAGTCCAGCTAAGTTATAACCAGTTGCTTGATCGATCGCCCTAAGCAAGTCAACAGTTTCCACTGTTTTGTGGGCATGATCATTCACAAAAGTATGAATCGCTTTATCAAACAACTCATCCCCCAAAATTCCCCGAATCATGTGATAAACACAAGCACCCTTTTCATAAAGATGACGGTCATAAAGTTCGATCGCCTCACGATAGATATTAGTCACAATCGGACGACGGTAACGAGAACTATCTTCAGCTAAATAGCTACGAGCCTCGTTGAGCAGATAGTAAGCTGCATCGGCTGCCCCATATTCCTTTTCTGTCCAAACTACCTCAGCATAAGAAGCCATTCCCTCTTTAATCCAAGCATGCGACCAGTGTTTAATTACCACCAAGTCACCAAACCATTGATGTGCCAGCTCATGGAGAACTAAACTCTCAGTACGCATATTATCGATCGCTGCTCGTTCATCGAGTAAACAGCGATCAGTTAACAGCGTAGTGGAAGTATTTTCCATTCCGCCAAAAATAAAATCATCAACGCAGACTTGCGCATATTTGGGGTAAGGATACTTGTAACCATATTTTGCAGATAAATACTCGATCATTTGGGGCGTTTTGCCCATACTGATCCGCGCTTCAGTTTCCTTACCTTTCTCAACATAGTAAGTAACAGGAATCCCCTGCCAACTATCACTTAACTCAGCAAAATCGCCGATCGCCAGAGTCATCAGATAAGTAGGATGAACTTGTTTTTGATGCCAGTGAAAGATTTTGTCTGAGCCAATAGTTTCGGTATTGACCAATTCCCCATTAGACACTGCCATATATTTAGCAGGGATTTTCACTTTTATTTCAGAAGTAGCTAACTGCCCTGGATAATCGAAGCAAGGAAACCAAAACCGTGAATCTTCATCTTCTCCTTGTGTCCAAACTTGGGTTGGTTTATTAGGGTAATGTTCGTCTGGCTGAATGAAATAGATTCCGCGTTGGGGATGATCTACCCCATAGGCGATCTCAACATCAATTGTGACGTCAGTAGTCGGTTGCAATAGGTTGATTTGTAATTTTTCCCCATCATAATCAAAGGGCTGACTTACCCCTGCAATCATTACTGATTCGATGTTGAGATCCACCGCATCGAAATTTAGCTGATTGATCCCCTTACGGACTGGAGTAATCTTGGTGGTGCAGATTCCGTTAAAGCTTTGATTGGGAATATCTAAGTGTAGATCGAGAGAGATGTGGTTTACTTGTCCAGGGCGATCAGGATTGTAGTGAGGTTTGGCACCTGGAAGCTCGAATGACTTGGTTTTTTTCTCTTCAGAATCAAAGTATAAGGACATAGGGACTGGGTCTAGGAGGACAGATAGATATTATCTTACTCAATTTGTTTAAGATCGCTTTTTGATTTTACGAACACAAATAATTGTCAGGATCAAGTTTTCTTTGATGAAAAGAGAAAACTTTGTGTTTTTATCGAGAGCAGAACTCTGTACCATTCCTCTCCAAAGTGTTGATTTATCAAGGAAATTGGCTTTAGAGACTAACTAAAAGTTCTAGACAGAAATAACAAAAGTTAATATCGGAGATTAGTTTCATCTCTAATTCAAACATATTCATTAACTGATTTTTTGCTTTTTAGTTTTATACTTCCCGCAGGGAGATAAGCATTAAAAAAAAGTTTAAATCATAGTTAATTACAGATTATAAAATAACTTATAAATCTGGTTCCATTTAGCATAAACTATTTAAAACTACGCGATTTTTGCAGTAATTTGTTTTTTAAGATTAATTAAAAAAGACTCTTTTTTTGATGATAACTTAAGAGTATTTTAAGGATTCAGCATCCTGATGTTTTTTTATAAATTATCTTCCATCATAACTTTTTAATAAAACCATTTTCGATTTGAGTGTATCTAGTTTCCATGAACCGACCCAGAAAAGATCAAATACAGTTAACAAACTCACCATTTAAAAAATTAAGATTAGAAGCGAGATTATCACAGGAAAGTATTGCTAGAGATATTGGTGTTGCAGTTTCTACGATTAGGCGTTGGGAAAAAGGGATAACTGAACCAACAATGACTGTTGGGCAAATGAAAAATTTTTGTCGTGCTGTTGATTATTCTTTTGAAGATTTGCCAGATTCGCTACTCCCGCTAGTTTCTAACCACTAATCCAAATTCTTTATTTCCTTGTCTTGATTGTCGATCTTGACTATGTTTTGGTGACACTTTTTTGACGCTGGTTTGGGAATAAGCTGGTTTGGGAATAATAAGTACTAACTGGCAGAACTAGGAAGGGTGAAAATAATCCATGAGATTAGTAATTTTAGGCGGAACTGGCTCAGGCAAGGGAACCCAAGTAAGCAAACTATGTGAGAATTTTGGCTGCTTTGGGATATCTACCAGTGAAATTCTTCGTTCTAATGTTGCTGAGGGGAGTGACTTGGGGTTACAAGCAAAATCTTATGTAGAGAAGGGAGATCTTGTTCCTGACCGATTAATGATCCAGCTTATTAAGCAAAAACTACAAAAGATTAGTTTGGATCAAAGCTGGATTTTAGAAGGTTATCCCCGTACTTCTTTTCAAGCAGAAGAGCTAGATTTCTTGTTAAAGGAATTAAAGCAAAATCTCAACTTTGCAATCTATCTTAAAGTTAGTGAAGCCACCATGGAGCAAAGATCCTTGGCAAGAGGATTGAGCGACGATACGCCTGAAGTTATTGCTCAGCGAATTCAAAGTTTCCAAAAGTTTACGATTCCCATTTTGGATTACTACCAATATAGCGATCGCCTTATCACGATCAATGGAGAGCAAACTGCTGAAGAAGTAGAAAGAGAAATTACTAATTATTTACGGTCTTAACCCTAGCGAATCTAATCAGCTCTAGGAAGGATGAGTCATAAAGTTAAATTGCCTAATTGAGCCACTCAACATCTAGTCGTTAACCTGTTATTCTGTTTTAACTAGACAGTTTTGGCGTTTTTAAATTATGGTTAATTTTTTATTGGAAGTTGGCGTTGAGGAACTACCAGCAGATTTTGTTGAGAGTGCCATTTCTCAATGGGAAGGCAGAATTTCTAAAGATTTAACCGCAGTATTTTTAAATCCGCAAACTATAGATATCTATGCAACTCCTCGTCGCTTGGCGCTAGTAATTGAGGGTCTACCAGAAAGACAGGCGGATCGAGAAGAAGAAGTTAAGGGTCCCCCCAAAAAAGCTGCCTATAAAGACGGTCAACCGACCAAAGCAGCCGAAGGCTTTGCCAGAAAACAAGGCGTTAGTCTTCAGGACTTGGAGTTGAGAGATACGCCGAAAGGAGAGTTTGTTTTTATTCAGAAAACCATTTCGGGTAGAGCGATTGAAGATATTCTGCAAGAGCTAGTCCCCCAATGGATTTTGGGTCTAGAAGGAAGAAGATTTATGCGTTGGGGGGATGGTGATCTTAAGTTTCCCCGTCCCATTCGCTGGCTGGTAGCATTATTAAATGATCAAGTATTGCCGCTAGAGCTAATTAATGGCTCAGAAACAATTAAGAGCGATCGCACCTCTAGGGGACATCGCGTCTTGCATCCTCAAGCCGTTACTATTGCTGATCCAAATTCCTATGTAGAGTCGCTACGTTCTGCCTTTGTGGAAGTGGATCCAGCAGTGAGAAAAGAAAAGATCCTAGCTCAAATCGAAACTGTAACTAAAGATTATCAGGGACAGGCCGAAATTTTCCCAGATTTACTAGCTGAGGTGGTTAATCTGGTGGAATATCCAACCGCAGTAGTGGGCAAATTTGAAGAATCATTCTTAGAGCTACCTACCGAAGTCATTAGCACAGTAATGGTGACTCATCAGCGCTATTTTCCGATCATTAAAACTGCTACTGAAGCAACCAATTTATTGCCCAACTTCATTACTATCTCGAATGGAGATCCTGCCAAATCAGAATTAATTGCCGAAGGAAACGGCAGGGTAATTCGTGCCAGACTGGCAGATGCTCAGTTTTTCTACAAAGCTGATTGCGATCAATCCCTAGAAGCCTATTTGCCCCAACTAGAAACCGTCACCTTTCAAGAGGAGTTAGGCACGATGCGGGATAAAGTCAGCCGCATTATGGAATTGGCAGAAGCGATCGCCAAGCAATTAAACCTGAATCAAAAGCAACAAGACGAAATCGAAAGTACAGCGATGCTCTGTAAAGCGGATCTTGTTACCCAGATGGTTTATGAATTCCCTGAACTACAAGGAATTATGGGGGAAAAATATGCAGCTTTGAGTGGTGAATCTGCCACGGTGGCAAAGGGAATTGTTGAGCATTATCTGCCCAAGGGCGCGAATGACAATTTACCCGAGACTCTGAATGGTCAAGTTGTGGGAATTGCCGACAGACTAGATACACTAGTTAGCATTTTTGGATTGGGAATGATCCCCTCTGGTTCTTCTGACCCTTTTGCTCTGCGTCGTGCTGCCAATGGGATCGTGAATATAACTTGGCATAGTGACTTAGAGATTGATTTGCTGAATCTGTTAACTCAAACAGCCGCTTCTTTTATCGCCAATCATGACGGCAAAAGTTCTCCGCAACAGGCGCTCGAAGAATTTTTTATGCAAAGGATTCGGACTCTGTTGTTGGAAGAAAAAAATCTTGATTATGATTTAGTTAATGCTGTTTTAGGCAATCAGGATGCTGAGTATACCCAAAGAGCATTGACCAATCTTTTGGATGTGCGCGATCGCGCTCAATTTCTGCAATCAATCCGTCAAAGTAAAGTACTTGAGGTTATTTACGAAGTGGTTAATCGAGCAACCAAGCTAGCAGCCAAAGGAGATTTGGCAACCACTGAGTTAGATCCCAAAAAAGTTGTCAATCCCTCACTTTTCGAGTCTCCTACCGAGCAAAAATTTTATGATGCTTTAGCCGAGTTAGTTCCCGAAACCCAAGCAGCGATCGCATCGAGAAATTATCAACTACTAGTCTCTGGGCTAGAAAAGGTTGCACCCCAGGTTAATCAGTTTTTTGATGGGGAAGATAGTGTTTTGGTAATGGCAGAGAATCCAGAAGTGAAAAAAAATCGACTCAACTTGCTAGGAATACTCCGCAATCATGCTCGGGTCTTGGCTGATTTCGGAGCGATCGTAAAATAGAGTCAACTGTTTCTTTGAATAATTAATTTTGGGCATTACTGATTTGAGAGAGGAAGCACAGAAGCTAAATATTCGTTGTTGATGGATAATTGCTTTTGCTGAATTTATTTCAAAGTTAGTCCGGAGTCCGGAGTTCGGAGTTCGTTTATCCTCGAATGGGGACTTGCCCTTATTATCCCCATTCGAGGACGTAGTCCCGCTCTGACGGGACGAATGGGGGGAGTTATGTTTTTTGGAACGAAAGAATAGGGTTATCAGAAATCTAGAATTTAGAAAGTTGCAAAATTTTTAATTTTTTTTGGCTTGGTCGAACTCACATTATTTCAGGAGCGACAGTTTAAAATTCTACTTTGATTCAGCAACGACTGGTTTTGAAGAATCAAGATTGTTCTCATTCTCGACCAAGCCAGCTTTTTACTGTCGCCACAACAAACTGTTGCTGTCAGTTACTAAGCTGAGCTTTCTTCGTCCTTAATCCTGGGACTGGATAGCTTTGCTCGTCTCAGATATTTTTAGGAAAATTTCTAATTTAAAAAAAACTAATCTACTAAGATTGAATAGCTACTTATGCCTAACCGAATAAATAAATCGAAAAAACTATAACTTATAACTAAATCTAAAAAACTATAAAAACAATTGGAATAGGTGTGTTCTGAACACTCAAATATTTTTATTGGCATTAAGTTGAATTTCCAAGAGAACAGTCCACTTCAGTTATCGATCAATTCAGCAGTCGCCCAACTTTTATGCAATTTGTTAACGGTTTACATTTTAGAAACGTCAAAGGGGATCTCTTCGGGGGTATTACAGCAGCAGTAGTTGCCCTACCTTTAGCATTGGCTTTTGGCGTATCCTCTGGAGCAGGGGCGATCGCAGGACTCTATGGCGCAATCATCGTCGGCTTTTTTGCTGCTCTATTTGGGGGAACTCCCTCCCAAATCTCAGGGCCAACAGGCCCAATGACAGTGGTAATGGGTACAGTTTTTACCACTTTGGTTGCTGGCAATCCAGATAATATTCCCGTCGCTTTTACGGTGGTTTTTTTGGGAGGTCTATTCCAGATTCTCTTTGGCTTGATGCGTCTAGGTAAATACATCACCTTAATGCCTTACACCGTTATTTCTGGCTTTATGTCAGGTATCGGCGGAATTATTATTTTGCTACAGGTGGGACCTTTTTTTGGACACAATGCCTCGGCAAATGTAATTGCATCAGTCGCCAAATTTCCTGAATTTATTAGTAATGCCAATTTCGCAGCAGTCAGCTTAGGTATTTTGACTCTGCTAATTGTTTTTTTAACTCCTGCCAAAGTCACTAAATTTATTCCCTCTCCTTTACTCGCCCTAATAGTTGGGACAATCGTTGCCGTCAATTTTTTTCCAGATAGCGATTTACGGTTAATTGGTGATATTCCTAGCGGTTTTCCTAAACCACAATTTCCTGTAATCAGAGCATCCCAATTTCGAAATATTGTCGGTTATGGTTTAATGCTGGCCGTTTTAGGTTCTATCGATTCGCTGTTAACTTCTTTGGTTGCTGATAATATTACGCGTACGCAACACAATTCTGACCGTGAGTTGATTGGACAGGGGATAGGCAACCTTATTTCTGGTCTATGTGGCGGCTTGCCAGGCGCTGGGGCAACGATGCGAACAGTAATTAATGTCAAGACTGGAGGCAAAACTCCCATTTCTGGCATGATTCATGCAGTGGCGTTATTGCTTGTGGTTTTGGGTGCGGGAAATCTAACTGCAAACATTCCCGAAGCAGTTCTGGCAGGTATTCTGCTTAAAGTGGGGATCGATATTATCGATTGGAGTTTTCTGCGCAGAGCCCATCAAATTTCTTGGAAGGCAACAGGTTTAATGTATCTGGTTCTCTTTCTGACGGTGTTTGTTGATCTGATTACCGCTGTCGCTGCGGGGGTATTTTTCGCTAATCTATTAACGATTAAAAGTCTGAGCGATCTCCAAAGTGATCATGTCAAAGCAATTACTAATCCTGATGATGATAATGCTTTGAGTTTGGAGGAAAAAGACCTTCTCAAGCAAGCAGACGGAAGAGTTTTACTATTCGATCTAACTGGACCAATGAGTTTTGGGGCAGCCAAGACTATTTCGCAACGAATGGGGATTGTTAGTAAATGTGATGTTTTGATTCTCGATTTAAGTGATGTTCCTCTGTTGGGGGTTACTGCTTCTTTGGCGATCGAAAATATGGTTAAAGATGCTTTTGCAAAAAAACGTCAGGTTTATCTAGTCGGTGCAATTGGTCGGGTTCAACGACGACTTCAAAAAATGAAATTACTCAAATTATTGCCTCCAGACAATCGCTTTAGCGAAAGACTGCCTGCTTTGAGAAAAGCGATCGCCTATATAAACTCTGACAATACTCACGTCAAAGCTCAACAAGAAAGCTGATCTATAACTTGAAGCTCAGCTTAATTTCCTAAAAAAATCTCTCAAGTAGAGTTATTACTCTAAAATACTTCATATATGTTTCATTAGCTTTACAGTCAAGCTGCTTAAATTATTGCACTCTTCACAAATTCTAGGGTTCATTCTAGGTACTATTACTGAGTTAGCTATATCAAAAAGTAAACTCTACCGTTTTTTAAAAACCTACCATAATGACCCAAAGAAGAAGGGACAAGCTTAACCGTTTATCAGTCAAGGACAATAACTTATTACGGTTCTTAGTCAGTTTATTTTTAATTACTTTACTGACTCAGATTGCTAGCAATTTTCAGGACTTATATTTTCGATTGTCCATCAAGACTATTGGTTACGGTTTGTTCTTTTATGTAGGTACACCATTCACCCTTTATTGGCTTGCCTATTTAAGTTCGGTGCAGATAACTTGGTTAAAGCTTGTGGTTACTGTTTTTCTAGTAGGTATTTTTAGTTATATTTTTTGGGACTCATATTTTTTCTATAAGGAGTCTTTAGGAGAATTACTTTTTTCCGCCAGCTCAATGTAGAGTCTGATAGTATTAGGGGATGGTTATGATCAATCAGTGTCTTTTGTTAAAATCACGAGAGATTTTGATAAACAATTCGTTAGAGATGCGTATGCTTGATCAATATCCCAATCCAACTATTAGTAAGCGGTAGAATTGTCCTGTTCTGACATGACAGAAGAAACAAAACCCACTCCAGAAACTTCTTCAGAAAAGGCTTCTCCACAGAAGCCAGCAGCTAAAGCAAAAAAAGCTAAACCACCTAAACTTGAGGATAAACCTTTTACTGAGTTTATCGAACAGCACTTCCATCCTTCACTGCAAGAAGCTTTGGTAGCAGAAGGCTTGGAAGATATCAAAGTTAAGTTTGTTAAGCAAAAAATTGCCATTCAAGGATTTGACTCCAATCAGGAATGTTGGCAAGTAGTTGGCAATTGGCAAAAAGATAGCCGCCAATTTAATCTTTACTTTTTAGATGAAGATATCTCTGGGCAAAAAGCCTTCTCTTGTGCGACTGACGGCAACGAGTCTAGTACTCTAGAGTCTTTTATGATCGACGAGAAAAGGATCACCTTAGATCTATTGGTCTTGTATACAATTCAAAGACTTAATTGTCAGAAGTGGTTATTTGGAAATTAACTTTTGCGGATTAGGATTTCTTCTTTGGTAGACAAGCAATTGAGCGTTAATTATCTTTTTATGTTCTAATAAGCATCATAGTCAGTATTATGATGTTTTTGATTATGCGCGTATATATCTTGCTATTTAATGCGAATACCAGTGATGAAGGAATCCATACAATTCAGTCTGGCGATCGCGATAAAATATTGATGTTTCAAGAAGAAGACGATGCTACCCGTTTTGCAATTATGTTGGAAGCTCAAGACTTCCCTGAGCCAGCGGTGGAGGCAATTGATTCTGAGGAAATTAAATTATTTTGTGAAAAAGCAAATTATGAGTGGGAAATAATCGAATCTGGAAAATTAGCAGTTCCCCCAGAAAAAAATCTTGAACAAACTGATTGGGATCTTGAACAAGACCAAGATTCGCCACCTCAATCCAATGTAGACCAAGAATCAACCGAGGAAGATGACCTGTCTTCTAATGAATTAAATAAAATTCGTAATCAGTTAGAAGGATTGCTGTGAAAATTCTAAATAATTGCTAGAACAGAGGTCATCACTTAAAAAGACACAATTTTCTAAGCTTTTTTTCTATTGTTTATTTCCTGTTTTCATTTATCCAACTGGTTGGGGGAGACTCCCTTTTTCGAATTTAGAGAGTTTAGGAGTCATGAATTAATACCCTTTTTTAACCCCAGAGGTTCGATTTGCTAATTTCTGTGCGCGATACTCAATGCTCTCAACATCAGGCTTTTGTAGTGATATGTAGTTGTTTCACAACGAATGGAAACCAAGACTTCTAACTACAAACGCCTACCTACGAACTCTATTTTATTCATTATCAGAATTACAAATTATGGCTCATCCTTTATACGTAGCTTTTATTTGGCATCAGCATCAACCGCTCTATAAGTCGAGAGAAACGAATTCTGCTGGTATGAGCAAATATCGTTTGCCTTGGGTAAGGCTCCACGGGACAAAAGACTATCTTGATTTAATCCTGATTTTGGAGAAATATCCTCAGCTTCATCAGACAGTAAATTTGGTTCCCTCTTTGATCTTACAGCTAGAGGACTATGCTGAAGGTAGAGCAATTGATCCTTACTTAGCTCTGGCTCTTAACCCAGCTCAAAATCTGACCGAACCCTATAAGCAATATGTAGTTAAGCACTTTTTTGATGGTAACTACCATACTTTAGTCGAACCGCATCCCCGTTATGCTCAGCTCTATCATCAACGCCAAGAAAAAGGACATAGTTGGTGCGTCCAAAATTGGACTGACCAAGATTTTGGAGATCTATTAGCCTGGCATAATCTCGCTTGGATCGATCCCTTGTTTTGGGATGACCCCCAAATTGCTACTTGGCTAAAGCAGGGACGAAATTTCTCGTTGAGAGATCGCCAACAGATTTGTAATAAGCAGAAAGAAATTATCAAACGCATCCTTCCTCAACATAGAAAGATGCAAGAAACAGGACAGCTAGAAGTAACCACGACACCCTACACTCATCCTATTTTGCCATTGTTAGCAGATACCGATGCAGGTCGAGTTGCAGTACCAGGAATGGCTCTTCCCGAACAGCGATTTCAATGGGAAAGTGATATTCCGTTGCACCTAGAAAAAGCTTGGGATATCTATAAAGATCGGTTTGGTTGCGAACCCCGTGGGTTGTGGCCTTCAGAGCAGTCTGTCAGCCCCGTTATTTTGCCCCACATCAGCAAGCAAGGCTTTAAGTGGATTTGTTCTGATGAGGCAGTTTTGGGTTGGAGTCTCCAACATTTCTTCCATCGAGATGAGGCAGGAAATGTTTGTGAACCGGAATTAATGTATCGTCCCTATCGC
>CALKUU010000344.1 GCA_937996665.1 uncultured Xenococcaceae cyanobacterium
GCTCAGAAAAAATATTTTGACTGGAGAATTATGTGATCTTGAAGAAGGCGTTAGGATACTTCGAACACAAGTAAAAAATCCGATCTATGCATTAAATACTAGTATGCTAAATAATGGCGTAGTTGGGGGTAAATTCTTAACGGCTAAATATCATGTTAGGCAGACTGCCAAAATTCTCAAAAAGATTTTAAGTGGAACAGAAATAGAAAGTATTAAACCAATTATAGAAGCAGACAATCAGTGGATTTTTGATGCTAGTCAGCTTAAGGAATTTAATATTGATATTGAGTCACTACCAGAGGGAAGCAAAATTATCAACCTAACTCCTTCCTTCTATCAAGAATACAAGCATTTTATTTGGCTTAATCTCGCTGTATTAAGTGTATCAATATTGATCATTACTCTCTTAATTCTAATGATTAGGAAAGATCAAATAGCGAAAAGAGAACTCCAAAAAAATGAAACCCGTTATAAAGATTTAGCTGAATCAGGAGCTAATATATTTTGGGAAATAGATGATCAATCGAGGTTTAATTATATTTCAGGAGATACTGACTCCGTATACAACTACTCCCATGAACAGATACTAGGTAGTTCGTTACAAGACCTATTTAAAAATGAGGCTAACTTCGATTTTCCTTGGGAATTTTATGAAAGTCACATCAAAGAGAAAAAACCTCTGACAAATATAGTATTTAGGATTAAGCAAAAAAATGAAGAAGTAAAAATATTTCAACTTAACGGAAAGCCAATCTATGACAATCAACTAAATTTTATTGGCTATCGTGGCATTAAAAGAGAAGTTACCCAAGAATATAATTTATCTCAAGCGATCGCCTATCAAGCTTCTTATGATTCTCTCACAGGAATAATTAATCGTCGTGAATTTAATTCTCGGCTAAAAGCTTTAGTAAAAGACACTTCAAAAAATCAAATAAATTCCGTACTATGTTTTCTTGATCTAGATCGTTTCAAATTGGTTAATGATACCGCCGGACATTTGGTAGGGGATGTCTTATTAGTGGAAATAACCAATATTCTTCAAGGGTGTTTACGCAAACAAGATATTTTAGGTCGACTAGGTGGTGATGAGTTTGGTCTATTATTAGTCGATATCGTTCCTCAAAAAGCCCAAGAAATTTGTTACGAAATTATCAAGAAAATTGAAAATTATCGATTCCAATGGGATAACCGTGTTTTTGATTTAGGAATCAGCATTGGCATTATTTCCATCGCCAACAATTCTTTCGATGCAACAGAATTATTGAGTAAAGCTGATTTAGCTTGCTATAAAGCCAAAGAATTAGGCAGAGGCAGACTATATGATGCGGATGAAGACAAAGATCTAAATAACGTTCAAATGCAAATGGAATATATTTCCAATGTTTCCCAGGCAATTGAACAACAACAATTTTGTCTAGTTAAACAAAAAATTCAAGCTATTGACCCAGATAATAGCAATTATCAGCACTATGAAATCTTATTAAGATACAAAGACGAACAAGGAAATAATATTTCGCCAGCCTTATTCATTCCTTTTGCCGAAAAATATGGAGTAATCACAATTATCGATCGCTGGGTATTGGAGACAACTATCAGAAATTATCAAGAATATTTCCCCGATCAGCAAACGATTGTTTCCATAAACCTATCGGGAATCAGCATTAGCAATAAAAACTTTATTGATTTCGTTATTAATCTTTTTAAGTCTGTAGATATAGATCTTAGCTATATTTGTCTAGAAATTACCGAAACTGCCGCAATTTCGCAGATGAGTCAGGCACTAGAATTCATCTCTAGAGTTAGACAATTGGGAGTCAAATTTGCGCTTGATGATTTTGGCAGTGGAGTTTCTTCTTTTCAATACCTTAAAGAGTTACCCATTGATTATTTAAAGATTGATGGCAGTCTCGTTAAAAATATCGTTACAGAAAAATCAGATCGAGCCATCATCGACTCAATTAATTGTATTTCCCAAATGATGGGTATTAAAACAATTGCCGAATTTGTGGAAAATGAGGAAATACTATCGATCCTGGCAGAAATTGGCGTTGATTATGCTCAAGGTTATGGCATTGGCAAGCCTGAATTATGCGAAAAACATTCGCTTTCAATAGTCGCTTCTGACTGTTTAGTTATAAGTTCTGATGTCGAAGCATTAACACAGCTACAAAAATAAGTTACTTACTTTGAAACGGATTTTGCACCATTGGTTTCTTAATCTTGCTAGCTTCTTTATCTAGCTCAATAACTTCGCCCCTATCAAGTCGCCAACCGATCGCCCCGATATTTTGTTTTGCCTGGTCTGGGTTTTTCGCTCCAGGGATGGGGATTGCACCTTTGCAAATACACCAGTTAATGGCTACTTGCGCCATGGTTTTTTGCTTCTCTTCGGCGATCGCTCTTAAGCAATTCAGCAAAGACATTGCACCTGGCAAAATTTGCTTACAACTCCAACCTCGAATCCCCTTCGGTAAATTGGTTTCTGAGTACTTACCTGTCAAAATCCCTAGTGCCAGAGGGCTATAAGCAATTAATTTAATTCCTAACTGATCGCAAGTATCCTTAACCCCCAATTCTTCCACAGGATAAGTAGAAAGCAGAGAATATTGAACTTGCAAGGTTTTAATTTGAATTCCTCGCTCTTGAAAACGTTGATGTACCTTGCGCAGCGTTTTCGATCCATAGTTAGAGAGTCCCACCCCTTTAACAAGACCTTGCTCAAATAAATCGCCTAAACCAGCAAGCAATTGCCACTCTTGCGGAGGTAAATAATTAGCCGTTGACCAATGCATTTGCACCAAATCGATATTGCGACCCATTCGTTGCGCCGAAGCTAAACCAGCATCAACCATCGCTTTACGAGTTAGTCGCCAGGGGTATGGTGCTAGCTTGGTTGCCAAACAGATTTTGTCTTGATTAACTCCCTGATAATCTTGATAAAACTTGCCCAAGAGAATTTCACTGCGACCCTTGAGTTTTCCTGTCCCATAGGAATCACCCGTATCAAAGAGAGTCACCCCATTGTGAACGCAGAGATCAAATACTTCTTGCAATTGGCTATCCATACTTTCTTGATAATCCCACAAAAGACGATTACCCCAAGCCCAAGTACCACAGCCCATTTCGGGTAAATGAATTTGTTTTGTTGTCATAACAGATAGTTTAAGGAGTAACCAAAATTATTTCATATACTGGGTTTTATTATCTTGGTTTGATAGACTTTGAGTCTACAATTTAGCGGCTCAAAATTTGTCAATAAAGAAATGCTCTATATTTGTGGCTTAGTTTAAAATTTTAAGATAGATAGAAGTAAGAGCAATAACTCTATTCATGGCAGTATGTTAATCGAGATCAAACTACCTCTAGATTCAAATAAATTTACCCAGGAAGACCAAATTCTAACTTTAACTGGTGCGAGTTGGAAGGATTACCAAAAGTTAGATTCTTCCGAGTATAAAAACTATTTAATTTCTTATCTCAAGAATCAAATAATTATTATGTCGCCAGGCAGGAATCATGAACGAATTTCCAAAACTATTGGAATTTTAATCGAAGCTTACTGCAAAAAAGTAAATCTGCGCTATTTTCCTTTCGGTAGTACCAGGCTTGAGGAAGAAGAGAGAGAAGGCAAAGAACCAGACCAGGCTTATAGTTTTGATGCTGACAAAAAAAATCCAGATTTAGCGGTTGAGGTTAACTTCACTAGTGGCAGTATTAACGATCTAACTAAATATAACTATCTAAAAATTAAAGAAGTTTGGCTCTGGCAAAATAATCAGATTAAATTTTATAACTTAGAGGGCGATCGCTATATAGAAGTGGAAACAAGTACTTTCCTCCCAGGCATTCAATCAGCAGTGATAATCAAGTATATTAATCGAGGCTTAACAGAAAGCCCCCTGGATATTGATCTTGATTGGATTAAAGAACTTGATGATTAACTCCCTCGCCAAAGGTATTTAGTCAAAAAATCCCATCTTAATCGGTGAATTCCTGCATATATCTACCCCAAAGAGTGGCGGCTTGCCAACTACTGCCGTTGGTTGGCGAATTATCGTCATTACCTAACCAAATCCCAGTAACTACATCAATTTCGGGAACATAGCCAATAAACCAGAGATCCACATTATCATCGGTAGTTCCTGTTTTTCCTGCCTCTCCTTCCCCTAGCTTGGCAGCTCTACCAGTGCCGACCTTGACCGCTTGACGGAGAAGCTTGGTCATGGTTCTCGCAACTCTTGGCTCGATCGCCTCTCGTTGATTTTCTGCTTGATTAGCAAAATTATAAATCTCTCGACAAGTACTCAAGTCTTGCAAATCCTCACATTCACTACTATCCAGAATTCGCTTAATTCCATGAGGACGATTCCAAGTTCCTTGATTCGCGATCGCCCCATAAGAACCCGTCAATTCTAAAACATTGACCTCACTATGCCCTAGTACTAAACCAGGCGCTAGACTCAGACTAGACTTTATCCCCAATCTTTTAGCTACATCGCTGACCCTATTTAACCCTGCATCTTGAGCAATCCTCAGAGCGATCGCATTTTCTGATTGCGCCAAACCCTTGGACATATCAATTTTGCCTTCGCTACGCTCACAGCCTCGATATTTCTGACCCTTCCAAAGAACAGGATCACAAGAATACTTTTTTTTGGTACTAACCCCACTCTCGATCGCTGCTGCATAGGTAAATAATTTAAAAGTAGAACCAGGTTGTCTCTGGGCTTGGGTAACTCGATTGAATTGACTCTGTTTATGGTCGAAGCCACCAACCAAAGCCTTAATTCCCCCTGTCTCCGTGTCCAAGCTAACCAATGCCCCCTGCGAAAAACCAACTTTTGCCCCATCTTCACGGATAGAATTTTGTAAAGATAACTCTGCTGATTTCTGCATTTTTGGATCTAAAGCAGTCTCGACAATAAAATTTCCCTCTTGAGCAACATCTTTACCCAGCAAACCTTCTAATTCTTTTAGGACATAACTATAAAAATAGGGAGCGATCGCCTGAGAAAAAGTACTTTTTGCCTTAGGACTAACTTCAATCCGCGATCGTCTAGCTCGATCAGCTTCCGCTTCGCTGACCATGCCCATTTTTTGCATTCTGTTAATAATGCGATTACGGAGACCAACTGCGGTGTCATAGTCTTTGACAGGGTTATAGGCATTGGGAGCAGGCAAAATTGCCGCTAAGGTTGCCGCCTCAGAAAGGTCTAAATCAGCGGCAGATTTAGAAAAATAAAATCTGGCTGCATCCTCAAAACCATAAAGTCCAATCCCTAAGTAAACCCGATTGAGATAGGCTTTTAAAATATCATCCTTGCTATAAAAAGCTTCTAGTTTAAAGGCGACAATCATCTCGCGCACCTTTCTGCCTGCGGTGTTGTCTCGACCCACTTCCGGAAAAAGACTACGGGCTAGTTGCTGAGTCAGAGTGCTAGCTCCCTCACGAAGCCGAGAAGAGCGGATATTAGTAACAACTGCCCGCGCAATGCCATAAGGATCTACTCCCAAATGCCAATAGAAACGACTATCTTCTGAGGCAACCACAGCTTGAGGTAAATAACTTGAAAAATTTCGTAGATGTTTTAGTTCGCGATGGGTATCACTATAAACAGGATTAATTGTCGTCTTGCCATCTTCGGCATAAACAACAATCGGACGAGTAGATTCTCTGGGTAAAGGATAAATCGAAGTTTTCGACCATTCTATGCCCAAGCTCAACAAAACTAGACCCAAAAGACCAGTTGTGCCATACAAAGAATAGCGAATTATTTTAATCCAGGCAGGAGGGGGATTGAGAAAAGTAATCTTAACGCTTTTTTCTAGCTCGGGAGGACTAAGAATAAAGCTCTCACCATGAAAAAGAGAGAGAGATTTTAACCTTTTTTTACGACGATAAATACCATTACTAGAGCCTTCGTCTTTAGCAATAAAAGAGCGAGGTTTTTTCTTATTTCTGGTCAGAGAACAATGCTCACCGCTCACAAGTTCATTGTCAATTGTGATGTCACAGCTTGAGCTTCTTCCGAGTGTATAGCGATCGCCATGAAGAGTATATATCTGTTCTGTGTGATTACCATTTTGAACGCGAATCTCTGCTGCTTGCGCCCCAGATTTCTGAGCAATATTAAAATTCACTCTGGCTTGAATAGTTTCTACTACCTGAGTAAGAATTTTGCTAACTGAAGATTTAGAATTGGGCATAGAGTTCTTCTATCTTACTAGGGGTAGATTAACAAAGATTAGCTACAACTAATATTGCCATTGTAGACAATCGACAATTTTATTTAAATCTAGGTTTTTTCTAAGTTGACGAGCTACGAACTAAGATGTCGACCGAACTTATTTTTGTCTAGTTTACCCTACTAAAATCAACATTTTTGGTTCGGGCAGAAAACCTTACCTTATAGGGGATACAAGCCACACTTAATATTTTTAGTTACTCAACCTAAGATGGTAATTGAAGAAACAAAGCAACTCAAAACAAGACAAACAAAAACAATTCTTAGTTTCTTTACTTACCAATAAACTATTAATCATCAGGAGTCTTAACTATGACCTTAATTCGTTATAACCCTTGGCAAGACATTAACTCTTTACAGCGTCAATTAAACAGTTTATTTGATGGTACTTTAACCGAAGAAACTTGGAAAGATTTTAATAATCTGTCTAAAATTCCCCCAGCAGAACTTACTGAAACTGAAGAGGCACTGGTTCTCAAACTAGAAGTTCCTGGCATCCAACCTGAAGACCTAGATATTCAGGTGATGGTTGATAAGGTAATTGTTAAAGGCGATCGCAAAGCGAAAACTGAAACTAAAACTCGTACAGAGTTTCGTTATGGTGAGTTCTCCAGAGCCATTCCTCTTCCTGTTCAGATCCAAAATACCAAGGTGAGTGTCAATCATGAAAATGGCATTTTGGAGTTAACTCTACCTAAGTCTGAAGCCGCCAAAAATAAAGTGGTTAAAATCAGCCTTGATCAGGTTGAGGAAAAAACTGCATAGTTTTTTGGATTCAGCAGTTTAGCTCAAGTACCTCCTCCTTACATTCGAGAATAATCTCTATCTAAAATCTAGTTGGGATTAATAGTTAGCTCAGTTACAATCTTGGTAGCTGGGTTTTTATTGGTTGAATTTTGGATCTTGTAATGAAATCTTTTTAAGGTTCAGATGATCGTGAAAATGAACTTTATCCATTTTTTGATTTAATCGTTGTTCGATAATATCTTGAAACTCTGAGGAAACACTTAAAAAGTAGAGATTATCGAAGTCTTGGGGAAGAATAGGAATATTCTCGTAATCTTTCTGTTGCCAACCATCTACAAGTAGGAGCTTGATATTTTTATCCTCCCGTAGCAAATGACTTAGCGCCAACAGATTCCCAAAATTCAAGCCTCCTGAATTACCCACGATCAGAGAATTATCTTCCTTATTAATATGCTCTGCAACCTCAACCAAATAACTACTATCGCCTTTATTCCAAGTTACCTGTTGCAACGACAGAAGAGTACTTGAACTGAAACTTAAGACTAAAAGTATAGCCAAACAAACAGCAGCAAAGTTCCTACGAATTAAATTATTGTTGGTAAAACAATAACCAAGACCCAAAGCCAAAGTTATCTTTAGACCCAACAAGGAAGGAAGCAGATATCTAGTCGAGATACTCCGCTGACCACCAAACAAAAGATCTGCCCCCGCCAAAGGCAAAAACGAAGAGGCACTTAAACAGATAATAAATAACCAGGTGCTTTGGGACTTGTACCGAACCAATAAATAGAAGCAATAGCCAATGAGTATTAAAAGTGTGGAGAGAATTAGATAATAGGTTAAATTGCGATCGCTACTAGCCTCCACCAAAAAAAGCCTCTGAAGATGATTCCCCCAACTGCGGATTAAAGACATTGGCGAAACAGCGACAGTAGTCCATTTAGTGCCACTCTCTGACCATTGATCTCTAACCAGAAAAGCCCAGGGAACAAAAGAAGCGATCGCTAAAAGCAGAGCGATCGTAAATCGCTGAACATTCTTCGTCAGCCTGAAACCTTCCCGACCAATCAAATAGCAACAATGAGCAACGATAATAAATAAAGAAAAAGGGAAAATATAAAGCCCAATTCCCGCAAAAATTCCATAAAGAAGCCAATTAAAAGTTTTTCTTCGTTTAACTGCTCTCAACAGCAAAATACTAGAGATCAAACTCGCCAGAATCCAAAGGCTATACTCCCTCGCTTCTTGGGCATATAAAATGCTGATCGGGGAGACGGCAATAATTGCAGTTGCTATTAAAGAGACCAGGAAAGACTCCTTTAATTCAAGACAAAGCAGAAACACACAAGGTAGTGTCAAAACACTAAACAAAGCGGACAGACTTCGCCAAGAAATTAGAGAGTTACCAAAAATCTTGACCCAAAATCTGAGCAGTAAGTAATAAATTGGCGGATGTTGTGGATTATCTTTGGCGAGAATATCAATTATGTTGAGGTTCTCACTACTCTCTTTTACTGCTTGATAGGATTTCAACTCGGCAATATCAATAACTTGCCCATTAAAAATATCTTGATTAATCTCTTTGGCATAATAGCCTGAAACTCTAGAAATAGAGAGAGCTTCATCGTGCCAGACAATCTTCTGGTCTAAATTTACGAAGCGAAAAATAATTCCAAATATAACTAATAGGATCAGAATAAAAGTAAAAACCTGAGCAAGAAGTTTACGATCGCCTTTGTCCTCCATAATCGAGCGTTTGCTTGACCACAGTTTGTTCATAGCCTAGACAAGTTAGGGTTTTGAGTTATTGCTTTCTTATTTTAGGGGTGCAGATGCGCAGAATAACTAAATATTTCTTTTTGAATTTAGAGCGATCGCCTTAATCACATAAACCTAAACCAACAATTCCAAATAATATTCTATTCATAAACAGAAGCAGCAATAAGCATTTCCGCTGCTATTCTCCAGGAAATAACATTGACGTCGACTTTTTCTTCTATATCTCGATAGTAGCCTTCCATATCAATTACATATCCACTTAAACCTTCAAGGTAGTTCCGTAAATCTGAATTTTCCCACTTATTTCTATTGTCCAAATAGTCTTTAATTAGGCATTGTAGAAAAAACTCAAATTCCTCTTTTGAGGTTACTGTTTTCGCAAAATCGATCAGTTCGTCACCAACTAGCAATTCTTCCATTATTTATTTTTTTTTCAAATCGATGTGAATACCTTCTTTTTCGTAACCGATTTTTACTCTAAACATTTCTGCCAATCATTTAAAAACAAAAGCATCTCATCCATCGCTGCTCTGGCAATTTTATTTTTATCATCAAAATTATTAACCAAAACACTAAAAACCACCGAATTTTGGTTCGCCAACTTCAGATAACCAGCCACAGTAATCACCCCCGATAAACTACCAGTCTTGCCCCATAAATTAGCTTCTAGCTCAGAGCCACGAAACCTATTTCTAAGAGTTCCATTAACTCCTGCCAAAGCTAGAGAATTTCGATAGATTGACTCATTAGCCGTTTGAGCAATTGC
>CALKUU010000345.1 GCA_937996665.1 uncultured Xenococcaceae cyanobacterium
GTTTTAAAGATCAACTCTTTATATCCAGAAACATCAAAGGGCAATTGACCCTGTAAATCTGCACGTTCTTGCCTAAGCAACAAAATTTGACCCATATCCTTAGATTCGAGGGCATAGCCGATTTCAACACAGACATTTGAATCGAGTAACAAATAATTCTGTCCTGCCCTCTCAATCGCAGTAATTGGACTACTATCGGCGATATAGAGTAAACTCTTCCGAATTTTTCTAAACTGGCTGCTACTAACCCGCAGAGGTGTGTCTTGAGGGCGAGGAGATATTTCTAGATTTAAAGGAATACGAGACCTAGAGTTGAAAGAGGCGATCGCCTCTTTTAACTCTTTAACAACTAAATCTTCTGCCAAATTTCCCGACTGCGGACTATAGTAAATTGTCGGCTCTAGACCAGCTAGAGAAATCTGTTTAGTAAAGTAGATTTCTTGTGAAAGTAAATCAATGTTGGAAATAACATAGTAACCACTTCCCTCTATATAGAATTCAACGACAGTGCCCTCGATATAAGCAGCAAACCAATCTTTAGACTGAATCTCAACTCTTTCGTCTAAAAAGTCTGCTCGCATACCTGTTTTTAACAAACTATTACGACTTAGACGTAAATCACAGGGGTTTTTAACGATTTGTTCGAGGGGTTGATATTGCTCAATATACCAAGCTTTCAAAGCAATAATAGCCATATCTTCTAGAGGCTGACCAAAGTTACCTTTCGTCAGAAGCGATTAAATAGTAGATATGTATATTAGCAGTAAGCACTTACGTCTTCACCACACTCATCGGCAAGGTAACAAATAGCACGGAAACGTAAAGCAACAACTTCGTTATAGAGGGGATTGAGCTTACACAGGGGGGGAATGCTTAGGAGTGTATGTCCAAAGAGGCTAAACTTGCGCTCGAAAGGACATTGAGTAGGGATGAAGTGGCATAATTTGTGAGCGAATTGGCGATCGCCAATTTCCAAATTATTTAACCAATTTTTAAGAGGTGACAAAAAATCAAATTGGTTAGCCGAGCCAGAAAAATTAATACCTTTAGCGATGTATTGTTTGGTACTCATTGCTATTTCTCACGTTACAAAATTATTTGAGACTTAATACCTATTAATCCGATTAAACAATAGAAACTGCTGTCAGGAAAGAACTAGAATCAAGAGGTTTGGTGATCAAAATCAGAGCCTTAAATTTTTCAATTTCTTCGAGAGAGCGATTAAGCATGTTTAATAAATACTTCCTCATTCATACTGCCCAATCTAGGTCTCAAATTGCCTGAGCATTTATACTCAAACCTAGTAAAGCTTTGCTGAAGCTAGTTAAATTTTTCATGAACATCGATTACTAAAACATTTATTCATAGATAACGGTAAAAAGTGGACAAAAGTGTTTAGATCCTACTAAATATCGATTAGTAATAATGTAGTCTTCTACACTATTACTAATTTAAATCATTAGTATTTTTGTCAATTCAAATTGTAAGCATCAGCAATAAACTGTTTGTATAATTAGCTACCAAACCGTAAGTAAGTAGTTAAACTTTTAATCTTTTGGAGACCGTAATTAACTAATCAACTGGGAGTTTTGAAGCTAACGTATTTTGACCTCCGAAAAACAGTATAGCCCCAGAAAAAAAAAGTGGCAGGTCGAGATCGTAACCTTGACTACAATATCAAGATATTTAAATAATTTAGGTCTTGAAAAATTATTACCTAGCACCGAATTGAGAAATTTTCTAGTTGAGAAAAACCATCTGCACAGACAAAATTTTTGGATAAGGTTGAGAGAACTATAAGATGAAGAGTTTGAAAATTAAGAAACTAACCTGAATCAACAGTTCAACACTAATTAGGTTGTTTCAATTTCAAAAATAATAAGACTCCTATTTAAAATCACACTAAACGAAAACGAAACTTACTATTCCTTTTCCTAATTAGTAGTACTAAAAGTTGAATCAGTTAAATTTAACCTACCTTTTTTGATGACGTAGTTTCAGGTAAATCGAGTAGATTTACTGTAGCAAGACATACTTATGTTGCTTAGAATCAGAGAGGATAACTGAGAAGTTTCAATTGCTAAATCAGGGTTAATCTATTTACAACAAAACCATTGAGGTTTCACTGTTGTTGCGTAAATAAGATCTTGTTTTAAGGCTAAATTATTTCACTTTTTAGATGATCTTTAAACAATGATATGAACTTTCTTAGGTTATTAATTAGGAATTTTTAAATTACACATTATGGGCATAAGAGGTTCTCTGGAAACTTTTTCCTTACCAGAGTTATTTCAGATTATTGGATCTGGTCAAAAGTCGGGGAGGTTAAGGTTTACTCCTCACACTAAACTTGATGATCCGCAAAATAAGACAACATTTGAACTTTGGTTTAAACGAGGTTTTTTTGTCACCATCATTAACTCCAATCAATATCAAGATTTGATTGCAAAAATTCAGGAGAAGGCTTGGATTGATGCAATGGTTTTGGTCAAAAATAAATATTTATGTCCAGCCGATAAACCATTTGGGACATATCTAAAAGAGAATAATTTGCTTACTGAAGCACAAAGAGAATGGTTATTTGATCAACAAATAAGTCAGGTTTATAAATTATTCAAAATCAAAGACGGTTCCTTTAATTTTGAAGAAATAGACCAGAGCAATAAGATTGCCAGCGACGGAGAAGGTTTTCCCGTAAGAGAAATGACTGGTAAAAAACGTAAGATTACAGAATTATCTTTAGCGGCAATGCGGAACCTTTCAGATTGGAGCCGTTTTGTAGAAGATATTCCTCGTGCTGAAATGGGGTTACAACAGGTTGCCAAAGGCTACGACATACATCTTACCTCTCTAGAAAAGCATCTTTGGAGTTCAGCTAACGGTTCAATTTCTCTTAAAAAACTAGCCCAACAAAAAGAAGTTGATCTACAAACGCTGCAACGTACTGCTTTATCAATGATTTTTGCTGGATTAGTTGAAGAAATGACAGTAGTTTCGCCTGCGGAACAATTTATCTCAAATTCTTCAGGAGAATTGCGTCCAGCCTTTGCAAATGGTAGCAATACAGCTATTAAATCAAAAGCTAAACCAAAGGCAAGCAAATCACTGATTAGTAACTTAGTAAGCTTTTTAAAGGATAATTTTTAATGGAAATATTTAAAATTGTAATCACAGGAAATGTTGGTGCTGGCAAAACAACTTTAATTCGTACTATTAGTGAGATTGACGTTGTTGATACTGATCGCCACGCCACAGACGAGACAGCAGACTTAAAAGCAAATACTACAGTTGCTTTTGATTTTGGTCGTATAACTTTGAACTCAGAACAGCTCCTTTATTTATATGGAACTCCTGGGCAGTCTCGTTTTGATTTTATGTGGGATATTTTAATCAATCAATCTCAAGCCTATGTTTTGCTAGTCGCAGCACATCGTCCCAAAGATTTTAGGGGGGCAAAAAGGATTCTTAATTTTATGAATCGAAAGGGAGATATTCCAATGATTATCGGAATGACTCATACCGATTGTGAAGGTGCTTGGGAAGCTGATGATGTTCTTTTAGCATTGGGCTTTGCGGATCGAGAGACCAGTCCGCCTCTGGTGCAAGTTAATCCAGAAGACCCTCGTTCAATTGCGCAATGTCTGGTGGTTCTGTTAGAGCAATTAGTTACAACCGCTGCAGCTTAAAGCTAACTTAAGCTAACAATCACAATCTTTGCTGAAATTAACATTAAGCACACTAAAAGCAACCATTTTTTTAAATTCTAAAGTTGTTTTATTTTTAATAAATATTCAATTATTAATTTTAATATAAATGAAATTATTTTGATATTTTCTAAATAAAAAAGGGAACTATAAGACTAAGATGTTGCACAAAAAAAAAGCTGGCTTGTTTAAGAATTATAAGGGCAGTATTTCCAAGAAAATATTCTGTTTTTAATAATGTGTCAGCTAATCTTTTATTTTCACAATAAAGTATAAAACTCAAATAAGAGGACTTAAAGTTTATGGCTCAAACATTAATGCTATCTGACATCGTTCAAAAATTTGTTGCTGGTAATAATGATATTCAAGGGGCAGCACTAGTGACTCCTGATGGTTTGTCACTAGTTTCAGCATTACCTTCTGATATGGATGAAGAAAGGACAGCTGCGATGTCGGCAGCAATTCTTTCTTTAGGGGAAAGAATTGGACAAGAATTAGCCCGAGGCGAAGTTGAGAGAATTGTTGTTGAAGGAAAAAAAGGTTACAGCGTCATGATTTCTTGTGGAGAAGATGCTGTCCTCCTCGTATTAGCGGCAAAAGAAGCAAAACAAGGATTATTATTTCTTGAAATTAAAAGAATTGCGAAAAATCTAATGGCTATCTTGAGCTAGAAGAATCTTTCAAAAAAATTTGTGATTCAATTTCAACACTTACATTAATTTTACAATTTTAAGGAGAATTCCATGGAAAGAGAAAAGCTGGGCGGATTTATAAGCATCGTTTGTTTTAAAGGTGTAATTACTGGAATGGAGGATGCGCTAGGGGAAAAAGCCACTGCGATCGCTCTTACTTCAGCAGGTCGCACCAGAGGCAAAAACTTGGTTACGGAATTAGGTTTAGCAGGAGCCAATCCATCCCTCGAAGATTTAGCTAGCAAATTAGATTTTGCCCTAGGGGAAAATGGAACACGCCTGTGTAAAGTAGATAAAATCGTAGACGAAGGCGATAAAATTAAAGTCTATACTCACGAAACAGTTTGTTCCGCAGGAGAAGTACAAGGCAGCACTCGCAAATGCACGTACAGCATGGGTGCGGTATGTGGAGCCATCGAAACTATCCAAGGCAAACGCTATCGCCCAAAACACACTGAGTCTGTTCTTCGTGGAAGCAACCATGATGTCTTTGAAATGACTCTTATTGGTTAATCTAATTTTTTATATATCTAAACAGAATAGGGAAGGTTCTTGCGACGGAGTAAAGATTGTCGTTGAAACCTTCTTTTTGTTTATTTGAGAACTAAATTAAAAACTTTTCTCTCTGCTCCTGAGGATGGGGTAACGAACACTTAAAATCTTATCCCAAAGGTTTTGTTGGTAAGATTTTTAAAGATTTTGTGATAATCTATATTCTCGTTTTGATATTGAAGATGGATTTAGATAAATGCTTAGCGATCGCTAATTAAATCTTATACTTTCCTTCTCTTTATCTCCGCTTCCACAACCCTAAAAATTCTGGCTCATTTTTTAACATAATTAAATCGTCTTAATAAAAAACAAGGAGCACACCTTATCATTCTCTTGTCGTGATTGAACGCATTATTTTGGTTGTGGAAAAAAAACAATAAATACGATCTATCTCTACAAATAACAGAATTTTAAAAACTAATCGTTTGGCTTTCCATAAAGTATTCTTACAAAATAGATATGATAGCTATTCTCTGTCTTTAAACTGATAGCCAATATCGATTCTAGTCAGTTGCCATCTTCAGTCCCCAATTGCTTATTATAAGCATCCCAATGATGGGAAAACTCTTCACCGTAGAATGGATAAGGAACTCCTAGGATAGTAATCTAATATCCGTCTCTAGAACGCCACGAATTGAAGCCCCAGACAAGCCAGCAATCTCTACTCCGTCAGCCCTAAAAATCTTCAAACCTCTAATATGTTGCGCGTCAATGAATCCAACAAAGGCGTCCTCACTTTGATTAGTTTGAATGCCATGCGATTCACAATAGGATTTTAAAAAGATGTATGGATCATCTGAAAATGCAAATATAATCTTTCCTCCGACAACACCCATCGGCGGATCAGCAACTTCAAGGCGAGTCTCACCCAGAATTTTCCCATCTAACTCAAGTTGATACATTTTCTATCTAGCAGAACCTTTAACTATGTCACCACTACGGCATAAAACTTTTAAGTAGCAGTCTCACTTTAATCCCAATCCGAATGCTTTTTCTGGATCATGATACTGGGATGAAAATTAAAACTCTAAAACCCAAAATCCCTATAGATAATAGTAAGGTCGCCAACCACTAATAAGCGCCCTTACGAAAAAGAACAATCTTGATAGTCTCAATCAAAATATCAATATCCAGATTCAAAGACCAATTATCGATGTAATACAAATCTAAACGAGCTGCATCATCAAAATCCTCAATATCAGAGCGCCCAGAAACCTGCCATAGCCCAGTAAGCCCAGGTAAAACCTGATGCCTAATTTGATGCCAAGAATCCATTTTCTCTGTATCCCGTAATGGCAGAGGACGAGGACCTACCAAACTCATTTCTCCGAATAAAACATTAATTAGTTGTGGTAACTCATCTAAGCTAGTCCGACGAAGAAAATGACCAACCTTAGTGATACGTGGATCTTTTTTGATCTTAAACATAACCCCATCACTAGTAGTATTTTGTGCCTCTAGTTGAGTTTGCATCGCACCCGCATTTTTGACCATCGTTCGAAATTTCCAGATCTTAAAATGCTTCCCATTCAAACCAACTCTTTCCTGTCGAAAAAAAGCTTTTCCAGGGGAAGTGAGCTTAATAATTAGGGTAATGGAAATTAATAAGGGAGAAAGAGTAATTAATCCAAGCAAAGACCCTCCAAAATCAAAACATCTCTTGATTCGATAGTCCCAACCCAAAAATAAAGAGGTTTCTACCCGAAGAGTAGGAATTCCTGAACAAATCTCAGAGATTCCCCGCCGATGAAGAACTTCCACACTAGAAGGAATTAGTCTCAGGCTAATCCCATGACGACGTAATTCCCAGTAAAGATTCGAGGCTAAATAAGTTTGTGGCAGATCTTTGGCTAAAACTTCGTCTGCCCCTGAATTAAGAATTTTTTGTAAGGTGATTTCGGTATTTGCACAATTAGCTAAGGCAGCACCAACAATCTGATAAGCAGAATTTCTTTTTCTGAAAACGTTTGCCAGTTTAGGCAGACTTTCACCTGGCGCAATGATAAAAATAGGAATAGGTTTCGTTGTCAGATTAAGCTTTTGCCACACTAGAGTAGCTAAAATTCGCAAACCAAGAATAGCCCCAAGGCTACTTAGCCAAGCCGAGAAAAATAACGACCTAGGTGGATCTATTTTGGGGTCATAAAAATAGCAAATTAATAGAGAAAGTAGATAAACTCCAGTAATTAACTGACAACCACGAATATAGTTTTGACGATGACTTTTATACATGCCACCGTAGGCAAAAAATAAGATAGTCAAACCAGCAAAAACCCAAAACAAGCTAGGTGCTCCTAGCCAATTCCACCATAAAAGTTCTGGGGGTATGGGGGAATATTTTTGACTGAGATAAGAAGTTATCTGCCAGGCGATCGCTAGAGCTAAAACATCCCCCAAAAACATCACAGGCAAGACTTTTTTTTGTTGAGGGGTTAAATGAAATAAGCCTAACCGCTTAGCCGCACGAATATCGAAGGATTTGGGACGATGAGAGCGATCGAATCTTGGGGATGGTGAGCGAAAACAATTACCCATAAAGATTTTAGGATCGACTAACTCAAATAACTAATCCTTAGTCTGCCCAAAAAGTAGGTTAAATCTATCTTAAAAACTTAATTTGAGAATAAAAAAAATTTCAAGACTTTGCCTGAATAAAGTAAATGTGGATAAAATCTAGTTTTTAACTATAAAATCTCAAAAAAAATACGGAAGCTCTAATTAACTTCCGCAGACATTTGTTGATTTAAAAAGGTTTTAAACCTTCGATATTACCAATCCTAAACTTGAGCCGCTTCTTTAACTTCTTTAATCAAAGACTCATAAGTTTCGCGCATTTTCAAGCCAACTAGAACTTGGAATAAACCTGTTCCATTGTTGGATCCGGGATATTCTTTATGCTTGAGCAATAGCTCAGTCATTTCTCCGTAGTGCTTAGTTCCTGTTTTGCTGAGATGACTTTCAACATAAATCATCTCTTCTAAATTCTCGAACTGTCCATCAACTTCGAGAATGGAAACTTCATTCCCCATAAAGTTATCAGGACCGTAGAACATCTTGATTCCAGGATAAGAACAAGTTAGTTTACGACCACAAGGTCTCCAGTCAATTGTGGAACCTTCATCGAACAAGTAAACTGTTTCAAAGTTCTCGATGCCTTCTTTCTGAATCAGGCGAACACGCAATAGTTTGCTTTCTTTGTCTTCTACCAACTGAGTAGGAAGAACTTGAATAACAACGTCTGCAAATTCTTTTTGAGGTTCGATGTAAGCAGAAAAATCAGGCTTTCTAGCTTCAATTGAAGCTAGGATATCTTCATAAGTATGACCTCTTTCTGCCATATCGCGCTGAATTTTCCACTGGATTTTAACTTCGTCGCTGATGTCTAAATAAACGCTGAAGTCCAAAAGACCACGAACTCTTTCGTCATAGATAGGGTGTAAACCTTCTACCACAATTACCTTATTAGGCTCAACTTGCTCGGGAGGATCGAGTTCACCAGTTTCATGATTATAAATTGGTTTAGCGATCGCTTTACCAGCTTTAAGATCTTTGATTTGCTCGTACATCAAATCAAAGTTGTTTGCTTTAGGATTTAAAGCTGTAACACCTGCTTCTTTTCTTCCTTTACGGTCCAGACTATGATAGTCATCCAAGCAAATAACAGTCATAAACTCTTCGCCAAACAAGTCCATCAAACGACGGAGAAAAGTTGACTTACCACATCCAGAGTCCCCTGCGACTCCGATAATTACAACACGGTTAAAATCAGCGGCCATACTTTATATTTTTCCTATTTTACAAAAATGAATCAATTAACCATATTTATTTTGCTAATAGCCTGAATTCACCAAAACGTCCTGACCCTTACGCTCAAACCTGAATCTTCACAACAAGCAATGAACAACTAGAAAGCAGCACTACGAAGCAATGAAAATTCAGACCTGTTTGAATCGTGTCCGAGAAAGGGATGAAACCCGACTATTCTAAAAGCAAGTATTAAATTTTAAATACTAACTATTAACTTTCTTTGAAAAATATTACCCTGTCCAGAGACTCGTAGCAAGTGCGGAAGATGTCAATGCGAACATAAATAGCCCGATATTTATGGAAGTAATGCTCTCAAAGCCCAAATATAGTTGAATTGAGAAAAGGAAAAACGTTTGGTGATTTCAAGATCAAAATATATGTTGAGAAAACTTTGAATCTTAGATAAAAGCAAACTTCAAAAAATGAGAAAACAAAAAAGTATTTTTAAAGCAGTAGCCTAGACTACTTAATCTAAACTTCAAAAATCCTTATTCTCTTTGTGGATATCGAGAAGTTTGATCGATTAACTACACCTAATTTGAGACCAGATAGCCTGCCCAATGATAATCTAATTAATGGACAACAAAAATTAAACCAAAAAAAATATATAATATCTGGTTATCCCAGCCTACTAAAAGGGTTTGGTTTTCGGTAATTTTTATACAACTAGAGCTTTCTAGTCATGAATTTAAATTTGGAGGATATATTTAAATAATGTACAGTTCGGGCGCATCGGCAGGTTTTAACAACAAACAATACAATAGTCGTGCTTTTGTGTACGAAGTTGTTGGCTTATCTCAAAACGGAAATAGTAGCAATCTAAACTACTCAATTAGGAAAAGTGGTACTACCTTTATCACCGTACCTTACAATCGCATGCAGCAAGAGATGAGACGTATTGCCAGCTTAGGCGGTCAAATTGTAGGGATTAAGGCTCTTAGTAGTGATACTGCTCCCGTTGAACCAAGCGGACAGCCAACTGCCACTCCCAAAAAAGAAGCAGCAAAAACAGCGGCAAAAACAACAGCTAAAGCCAAGTCAAAGAAAAAGGTTCCTGTAAATACTTATAGACCTAAGAGTCCTTTTGTTGGTAAGTGTACTGAGATTTACGATCTTGTGAGAGAAGGCGGATCAGGTACTTGTCGACACATGACTTTTGACCTATCAGGTGGAGATCCCCAACTTCAGTATGTAGAAGGTCAAAGTATTGGAATCGTACCTCCAGGAAAAGATAAAGCTGGGAAACCTCATAAGCTTAGACTCTACTCGATCGCTTCTACTCGTCATGGTGACAATCTTGAAGATAACACCGTTTCTCTCTGTGTTAGAAAGCTAGAGTACAAAGATCCTGAAACTGGGGATCATGTAGAAGGTGTTTGTTCTTCCTTCTTATGCAACCTGAATCCTGGTGATGATGTTTCTATTACTGGCCCTGTCGGTAAGGAAATGTTGCTTCCTGATGATGAAGATGCCAATGTAATTATGATTGCAACTGGTACTGGAATCGCTCCTTTCCGTGCTTATTTATGGCGCATGTTTAAAGAAGGCGAGAAAAACCCTGATTATAACTTCAAAGGTTTAGCTTGGTTATTCTTCGGTATTCCCACAACTCCTAATATTCTTTATAAGGATGATCTAGAGAAAATGACTCAAGATTATCCTGATAATTTCCGTATGGATTATGCGATCAGTCGTGAGCAGCAAAACTCTGAAGGTGGCAAAATGTACATCCAACACAAAATTGGTGAACATGCCGATAAACTTTGGGAGTTGATGCAGAACCCTAAAACCCATACCTATATCTGTGGATTAAAAGGTATGGAAGGCGGCATCGATGAAGCTCTTGGTGCAGCAGCTAGCAAACATGATGTTGACTGGACAGCTTATCGTAAGCAAATGAAGAAAGAACACCGTTGGCATGTTGAAACTTACTAGACTTGCAGCTTAGTTTCCTGAGCAAATCAGCAATTTGGTAGGACTATACTTTGTCTAATAACCATTCTCTGAATTAAAAAATAAATTTAAAGTGCGTCTAGGATACCCTAAACGCACTTTTTTTGCTCTTGCCAGGCTTTATTTTCTGGTTTTTAAGCTTGCTAAGTTTTAGTCTTGTTGATGAGAAAATTGATAGGCACCAATCCCAGAAAATACGATCGCAAAAGCTAAGAGGATAGGGATCGCTTGCCAAGGAAATTCAGCTAAATCTAGATAGGCGGCAGACCTTAAGCCACTGCTGGTATAGGTTAAAGGCAAACAGTAGACAATCACTTTTAAAAATCCTGGTAAGTTGCTTGGGTCAAAAAATGTTCCTCCTAAAAAGGACATAGGAACAATCAAAAAGTTGTTGTACAAGCCGACACTCTCTAATGACTTAACTCTCAGTCCAACAATTACCCCTAATCCGGCAAAAACAGCACAGTTAAGAACTAGCAGCAAAATAAATAGAGGGTTGAGAAAACTCCAAATTTTGCCAGTAAATAAGACAGCAACCAGAATAACCGAAGCCGAAGTCATCAAACCTCTGAGGATACCTGCTAGCATTTTACCCAAATGCAAGGCTAAGGGATGAACAGGTAAGAGAAGAAGTTCTTCAAAAGTTTTATTAAATAGGCGATCGCCACAAATAGAAAAAGTTGTGCCCCCGAAACTAATGGTCATCGAAGAGAGTGCCACCATTCCAGGAAGAATAAATTCTAGATAACTATCTCCTGCGGTTGGAGTGATCGAGCGGTCAATAGTACTCCCCAAACCTAGTCCAAAAGCAAAAATATAAATTAACGGCGAAATTAGTCCAGTAGCAGCAATTTGAGTCATCCTGGCTCTTAGATCTAGCCATTCACCCCAAAAGATCGTTAAGGTATCTTGGATAACATTCTTGATTAAAGATTTTTTTCTAGAATTAGAAGGTTTTGGTTTAGATCGAGAAAAGGATGGGGATTTCACAAGCTAATACTAATTTTTGCTTCATTTGCATTACATAAGTTAACCATAATTAACCTCTTTTTGATTATTTAACTCATGTTTAACTCACTTCTGCAAACGCATTGTAGCGATCAGCTAGAATACAAACAAAATTATGACTACTAGGTTTTTGATAATTAATGGCACGCAGAAATAGATACGATGGCGATCGCGGAGGAAGAGGAGGAAGGTATCCAGGGGCATTTAGAGACAATGGAGGTCGCTATTCTGGGTCGGAATCCCGCAGTCAACCACCATCTGGAGGGGGGAAAAGCCCGCTTGATGTAGCGAAAGTGGCTATTTTAGCTAGTGTCTTTATCCTAGGAATCGTTGTTGGTATTGCCCTAAATTTTAGTAACAACTCAAATTTAGACAGTGTTGATTCTCGTTTTGAAATCGATCAGCAGGCACCTAATGCCCAGCTTTGCCAGCAGTTTGGTGCAAGTGCGATTGTCTCTGATATGCGAATTTATCTTACCTTAAACCCCTTTAACGTCTTTGTAACCCAGCCAATCATGGAGCCTGGCTGTGTTTTGCGGCAAAACAATTGGTCTTTGCTAGAAAAACAGGATCTGGTGACAAATGAGCAAGTAAGAGATTGCAAAAGAAGGATGAATACTTTTGGTTTTACAGGAGTGCTAGAAGGTAAACCAAAAATCAATTGTATTTATCAAAATGACTCGATGGGAAATCTGTTCTTGAATAAATCAGGCAACTCTGGAGCAAGACCAGAATCAGATAATTTTTAAAGTTATCTCCGTCCTAAAGAATATTGATGAACAATTAATTACTAAATAGAAAACCTAGTCCACTAGTTTTAAACTATTACGCAGTAAAAATTACTCAATACCAAAAAAATTGATTGAAATATGAAGAAAGCAGTTTGGAATAATGTCACTCTGGCACAGAGCGATCGCACTATCGAAGTAGAAGGAAATCACTATTTTCCTGCCGAATCCATTAATCAAGAATATTTTCAAGCTAGCGATACTCAAACAAGTTGTCCATGGAAAGGAAAGGCAAGTTATTACAACATATCGGTTAATGGCGAGCTAAATAAAGATGCAGCCTGGTACTATCCAGAAACAAAAGAAAAAGCCAAAAATATTGAGGGTTATGTCGCTTTTTGGCGAGGAGTTAAAGTCGCATAAATAGGCACAAACGATATTGCAACTAGCTAATTATTGACAATTAAGACTTGTCTAACCTTGATTGAATCTTAAGTGAGTTTTGAATCAAGGAATTCATTTTCCTGAAAATACATTTTTAGAGATAACACAGGCTGATTAGCTTAATAGCTTATTACTTTTGTTAATAAAAGAGGTAGTTGTTTTTAGCTAATTAGTGCTGATTTGCTAAGAAATGACCCATGGTTAATCAGCCTTTACTTAGGAATAAATAATGGTCAGTCCCATTAGGAAGATTAACTTAATTATTTGATTTATCTAGTAATTTATCTTGTCACCACCTTAGTGATGAATGTAATCAGGGAAGTTTAATAATTGTTTACTAATTAGAGTAGTTCTTTTATAGTAAATTCAATTTACACTTGATAGTTGATCCGATATCCCTTTAGAGTTAACTCTCCATTTCTAAGTAGAAAAACTCGATTTTCCTTACAAGTTAAACCAAACCAGCTAAATCAACTAAGATTAACCATGCAGCAAGCCGTATATCGTATTTTAGATGCGAACTTAGATCGTGCTAGAGAAGGATTGAGAATAATTGAAGAGTGGTGCCGTTTTGGCTTAAATAGTACTGCTTTAGCTGAAGAATGTAAAAAGATGCGCCAAGAATTAGCTCTATTACATTCTTGGGAAATTCGTCAGGCAAGAAATACACCAGCAGATGTAGGAACCGAATTGTCTCACCCTCAGGAAGAAAGTCGAGAAAATATTGATTCACTTTTATCCGCAAACTTTGCCAGAGTTCAAGAGGCACTGAGAGTTTTAGAAGAGTATGGCAAGCTCGTTGTGAAAGACATGGGTAGTATTTGCAAAAAAATGCGCTACAGAGTTTATACAATTGAGAGTCAGTTACTATCTAGAGATCGCCATCAACTATTAAAAAAATCTTCCCTGTACTTAGTAACTTCGCCCGCAGAGAACTTACTAGCGATTGTCGATGATGCTTTACGTGGTGGCTTAAAGTTAGTTCAGTATCGAGTTAAGGAAGCGGATGATAATATCTGGTTACATCAAGCCCAGCAACTTCGCCAATTATGTCGTGATTATGGTGCCTTGTTTATTGTTAATGATCGCGTCGATATTGCTTTTGCAGTAGATGCAGATGGAGTCCATTTGGGACAAACTGATATTCCCATTGGCTTGGCAAGAGAAATTCTCGGCAATCAAAAAATTATTGGACGTTCGACTACCAACCCCGATGAAATGCAAGCGGCGATCGCTCAGGGAGCAGATTATATCGGCGTGGGTCCTGTTTATAAAACGCCTACCAAACCTGATAAAGAGGCAGCAGGGTTAGAGTATGTTGAGTATGTTGTCAAAAACTGTTCTATTCCTTGGTTTGCGATCGGTGGAGTCAGCATTGAAAATATCAGGGAAGTAATATCAGCAGGAGCTAGCAGAGTTGCTGTTGTTAGAGCGGTTATGGGTGCAGAACAACCTGGATTAGCAGTTCGTCAGTTTTTGAATCATTTAGAGCAAACTCAAGCGTTAGAGTTGGCAAGATAGGAATTTGGAGTTCGGAATTAGGAGTTTAGAATGCTGAGAGATATTGAGACAGGAGTTAAAGTGATGATCAATGGGGAGGCTCATGAGTTTGCTAACTCTTTGTCTTTACCAGAGTTGCTTGAGCAAATTGGCATGAATCCCCGTCTAATAGCGGTTGAATACAACGGTGAAATTTTGCACCGTCAATTTTGGGTGGAAACTAGGATCAAAAATGGCGATCGCTTAGAGATTGTCACCATTGTTGGGGGCGGGTGAACCAATTTCAGTCTGAAGGCAAAGCCAAGTTTCAAGTCGGGGAGGCTTTTTACAATCCTCGTGGGGAAATTGTTCGAGATCTAGGAGTTCTAGCTGCCACTGTTTATAAGCAAGAGCAGGGACAGCTCAGGGTCTTGGAAGCGATGGCAGGAACTGGAGTAAGGAGCTTGCGCTATTATCTGGAGGCGCAAGCAGATTTTGTTTGGGTAAATGAGGGCAATCACCAACTAAATCAGCTATTGAGTACAAACTTGGATGGTTCAATTTTAGAGTCAGATTATCGCTTGACTCATCTTGATGCTCATCGGGTTTTTTTTGATTGTTTCAATCGCCGTGATTACTATGACCTAGTTGATGTTGATTGCTTTGGCACTGCATCCCCTTACTTAAGCACGATGCTTTGGGCGACAAAAATAGGTGGCTTGATGTATCTAACTAGTACTGATGGGCGCACTTTAGCAGGCAGAGTTCCCGCTAAAAGTTTGCAAGCCTATGGCGCATATCCACGCTCTCATCCTGCGCTTCAAGAACAAGCCCTGAGATTGATTATCGGTAGCGTCGCTCAGCAAGCAGGCAGTAAAAATCTGGGAATTGAACCAATTTGGGCTTATTTTGCGGGTGAAACCTATCGTCTGATGTTTCGCTTATTGCCCCAAATCAATTTGAGTGCCAGCAACTATGGTTTTTTAGGCTACTGTCATAACTGTGGTGACTATCAGGTTATCAATTGGCAGCAACTAGGAAAAGCGAGCTGCTCTTGCGATCGCCCTTCTCTAGTTATCAGCGGTGCGATGTGGCTAGGTTCTTTGCACAACTCGGAATATTTACAAGCAATGCAAACACTAGCCAGTCAGTGGCAGTGGCAAAAAGTAGTTAAACTCCTCTCAACTATGATTGCCGAGGCTGATCTTCCTCCTTATTTTTTCACTCTGCAAGAAATAGGCAAAAGAGGCAAACTAGACCTGCCACCTAAGGTAAAAATAATTGCTGCTTTGCAAGAGCAGGGGTTTCTGGCAAGCTCTAGTCATATCAATCCAGAAGCTATTAAAACTAACGCCAATATCCATACCTGCATTGCGATCGCTAAAGAATTAGCTCAAAAAATTAAGCAAAAATCATGATTTGCTAATTAAGAGATATCAACAGCCTTTCATATTTTGCCAAGAAAACGGATAAGCTATTGATTCTCGCAGTATTGATTTGAGCATTGATATTATTATTCTATGAGCATTATTACCTTTGTCATTTTGTTCGGTGGACTAGTTTTGTTGGTTGTGGGGGCAGAATTTTTAGTCAATGGAGCATCAAAGGTTGCAGGAATTTTAGGGATTTCCCCGTTAATTATTGGTTTAACCGTCGTCGCTTATGGCACTAGCGCCCCAGAAATGGCAGTAAGCGTGATGTCTAGTTTTTCTGGTCAAGCCGATATTGCAGTGGGCAATGCGATCGGTAGTAATATTCTCAATACTCTGCTGATTCTGGGGATTTCCTCGCTGATAACCCCTTTAGTCGTTGCTCAGCAAATTATTCGCTCCGATGTGCCGATCGCCTTTGGGGTAACTGTTCTGCTTTATGTTTTTAGTCTAGATGGCACGATTAGCCGCGTCGACGGAATTATTTTATTTACAGGCGCAGTGGTTTATACTCTGTCTTTAATTTTGCAAAGTCGTCGTCAAATCGCGAATCGTAACAATAGCGAGGCTGGTGGGGATGTTAACGAAGAAGATGAGTTTGATCATGAGTATGGTTTTGATGGCAATAGATCGACTATAGTTTGGGTCAAAAATTTGGCTTTTATTATCGGTGGTTCGGTATTGCTGGTTTCTGGTTCACGGATGCTGGTTACTTCAGCTACGACTATTGCCCGCAGCCTCGGGGTTAGTGAGTTGTTAATCGGTTTAACTATCGTTTCCTTTGGAACTTCCCTGCCAGAACTTGCTACTTCGATTATGGCTAGTATTCGTGGGGAAAGAGATATTGCAGTAGGGAATGTCTTGGGGAGTAATATTTTTAATATCTTGGCAGTTTTAGGAATGGCAGGAATACTTTCTCCTCAAGGGGTTGCTGTTTCTGAAGCGGCAATTAAGTTTAATATTCCTATAGCGATCGCTGTTGCTTTTGCCTGTTTACCCATTTTCGCTTCGGGTAATCGCATTGATCGCTGGGAAGGTTTTCTCTTCACTTTCTACTACGGCGCGTACACTATCTATTTAATTTTGGATGCACTCAATCATCAGACTTTGCCCATCTACAATACGGTAATGTTGGCTTTTGTAATTCCCCTAACGATTATTACTTTGGTTACGGTTGCTTTGCAGGAAAAACGTGCCAGGCGAAGATAGAATAATTGTTCGTCCCCTCACAATATATTTCTAGGCTTAATTGGGAGGTTGGCGATCACCTTTGGTATTTCCGTGAACTGATTACCAGATAGAATCCTCTTTTGATTCACAAATAACCATTTGAAATTATAAATTTAATACCTGGAATCATTAGATGTTATCTACCACAAAGTTATTCACTTAACTTGAAGTTGGGGTGTTAACCACAAGATCTCATATGGTTGCAATATAAGCTCGATTTTTTGCTGTTCTATTTGCAAAGCTTGATTTTTTAACAAATCATACCAATATATGCCACCACTAATATTTGACTTAGTATCTGTAGATCTAGCTATATCAAATTTTTCCAGAGGAATTTCTAAATTACAAGCCTCTTGTGAAACATTAACTATGGTCAAAATATATTCTTCTTGATTTGGGGCAGTGCGCAAAACGATAAAACACTGGGGCGATAAACCTAAAACCTGTTGTTTCCCTTGAGGATGAAAAGCTTTGTGGCTAAAACGGATTTCTAGTAATTGTCCCAAAAACTTAGTTAACTGAGAAAGTTTGGAACTTGGCGATCGCAACTCTTCAATTAAGATTTCTTCCTCGATAGTTTGGCGATTTACATCCCTTTTAGACTTAGTTTTAATTGCTGTTTCAACATCATTAGTAGAACCGATTAGACCATGCAAATAAATCCCTGGTACACCTTTTAAAGCTAAAGCAATACTTCTAGAAGCAACAAATCGAAGTATTTTTATATTTAGGGGTTCATTATCGCTATCAAAATTTAAGGCACTATACCAAGTACTATTAATTTCGTAAGGTTCGTCTTGTCCTTTGGCAATAGTACGGTAAGAAATAAAAGCTCCATGTTCTCTTGCTTTACTAACTAAAAAATCAATTTCTGCGCTACTGAGAATATTTTTGACCCCCATCAAGCCGATACCATCATGAGTATCGAGAATGTTGAAGTAGGTACAAGCATCCGAGGGGAATTCTAAATCTTGTGCCCACCTTGATAAGGCAGTAGCGTCTCCTTGATAAAAAGTATGCAGTACCAAAGGCGGTAAAGCAAAGTTGTACACCATTTGCGCTTCATCGTAGCCATTACCAAAGTAAGCAATATTCTGCTCATGAGGAATATTCGTTTCCGTGATTAAAGCCACACCAGGGGCAACTACGTTAAAAACATCACGAAAAAGCTTAATAGTTTCGTGAGTTTGCTCTAAGTTGGCACAAGAAGTACCTACAATTTTCCATAGATAGGTAACAGCGTCCAGACGAATTATATTTGCCCCTCGCCGTACATAAAGTAGCAAAGTTTCAATTACCCATAATAGAACTCTAGGATTTGCATAATTTAAATCAATTTGATCCTCAGAGAATGTCGTCCAGACCCAAATTGCACCAGCAATAGATCTAAATTCGCTAAGCAGGCTACTAGTGCGAGGACGAACTATTTTTTGTAAGTCTTCAGGACTCAACCCTTCAAGAGAATCGTAAACAATAGCAAAATCCTCATACTCAGGATGTCCATTAAGTAAGTTTTGAAAAGCTTCACTTTTGGCAGAAGTATGATTGCAAACAGCATCAAACATTAACTGATAGGAGTCGTGAATTGTTGCTATATCCTGCCAGCAACCCAAATCAGGATCTACCGACCGAAAATCCACAACTGAAAACCCCCGATCCGAAGAATAGGGGAAAAACGGTAAAAGATGGATGGTATTAATTGCTTTTTTGAGACCAGGAACCTTTTCTAAAATTTTAACCAAGCTAGCTAAGGGAGAAGAACCATTGCTGCGGAGTAAATCCCCATAGGTGATGAGAATAATATCTTCTTGGGTAAACCGATTTTGGGAAGATAGTTGAGCCTCTTGAGTAATAACTTCTAAGGGCTTGTGTGCATAGTAAACCTGCATAATCCGCTCAAGCTCTGGCAAATACTTTTCTGCCTCTGCTACGCCATAGAGAAAAGTCAACCGTTTTAAAATCCTTGCTCTAATTTCTGGAGAAACTTTTAATAAAGGTCTTTCATAGTCTGGATAATTATTGTGGCGAATCTGCTTCCAACTTAATGGTTGAGAATTTACTGTTTTTTCTGAGAAATTAACGTCAAAATTCTGCTTAGCAGTCATAATATCCTAATCTTGTTTTTCCTTAAATTAATAATTAGTACTTAGGTGTAAATTTTGTAGCAATAATTGTGATCTAACTTATGGTATAAATCAAAATACAACGAATCTTTTCATTTGTTCTTTCACCTTAATCATCGATTAATACTAGTGCGATATCTTCAGTAAGGAGGTTTAATTGAATTTAAGAAAGGGATATTGATCGATTGCTTACAACAAAAGCTTTTTAGGACATTCATCTGTCCACTATTATTTCAAAAAAATCACGTTTACCTACTCACTCAAGGTGAATTTCGTATCAATAATTGAGGGGTAAATGAGATACATAGTTGTTAGTGATTTGGATGGAACCCTTTTAGACCATCACACCTATGATTTTATAGCAGCGCAAAAAGCTATTGACAAGCTAAAACAGTTAGAAATTCCTCTAATTTTCAACTCTAGTAAAACTCAATTAGAAATTCAAAGTATTCGTCAACAACTAGGGAATAAAGAACCTTTTATTTGTGAGAATGGCGGTCTAGTTTGCGGTATTGATTCTAACTCTTCAGAGATTAAATATCTTGGCACTCCAAGGGAGCAGTTTCTTCCAAAGCTAGCTCTAATCAAAACAGGATTACACCTAAAGTATCAAAATTTTTCCACAGCAAAAGTTGAAGATGTAGTTTCTTGGACAGGGCTACCAAATGATGATGCTGCCAAGGCAATGAAAAGAGAGGCTACAGAGCCATTACTTTGGCAAGATACAGAAGCCAAGCTCACCGAGTTTAGAGCTGAACTTCAAAAGCTCAATCTACAGTGTGTCAAAGGCGGTAGGTTCCATCATGTAATGGGACGCTTTGATAAGGCTAGTTGTTTTCCCCTGCTGAAATACTATTACGCTAAACGCTGGCAAACAGAAGTTCTAATTGTTGCTTTGGGAGATAGTCAGAACGATTTGTCCATGCTAGAGCAAGCAGATTTTGCCATAGTTATTCCTTCAGGGAAAGGAACCACCTTGAAGCTAGAACGGGATGAATTTTTCGTTGCTTCACATACTGCGCCCCAGGGTTGGCAAGAAGGAATTGACCACTTTTTAACAAACTATTTTTAGGAAAATATCATGGCAGACTTTTTTCAGAATGGCGAAATTACCACATTACACGATCTACATAGTCGTCCCCTCGAAGCCTTAGAAGCAGAACTTTGTTCTTTTGCCAAAGCTACCCCGATGACTCTGTTGCTCCCCTGTTTATTTTCTGAGCTAGAACGTCCAGCCCTAGCTAAAATTATTGATGAACTGGCTAAGGTCGAGTATTTAGATCAAATTATTATTGGACTAGATGGAGCTTCCGAGGCTCAATTTTCCTACGCCAAAAAATACTTTTCTCGTTTACCCCAAAAACACAATATTCTCTGGAATGATGGCGATCGCTTACAAGAAGTACACCAACTACTCAAAGAAGAAAATCTAGCTCCTAGCGAAAGAGGCAAAGGCTACAACGTTTGGTATTGCATGGGTTACTTTCTTGCTGGGGGTAACTCGCGCATCCTGGCTCTTCATGATTGTGATATTTTGACCTACGAGCGTAGTTTGTTGGCAAAGTTACTCTATCCAATTGCTAATCCCTTGTTTCAGTTCAAGTTTTGCAAAGGTTATTATTATCGCAAAGCAAATAACACCCTTAATGGCAGGGTAATGCGTCTGTTGGTTACGCCTCTGGTGCGATCACTCAAAAAATTCTTCAAAGACAATCATTTTCTCGAATATATAGATAGTTTTCGCTACCCTCTATCTGGAGAATTTTCAATGGTAGTGGATGTAGTAGATAATGTTAGGATTCCCTACGATTGGGGCTTAGAAATTGGGATCTTACATGATGTTTACCGCAGCCATAACCTTAATAAAATTTGTCAAGTAGACATAGCTAATGCCTACGACCATAAGCACCAGGATCTTTCTATCGGGAATAGAGAACATGGTTTGTTCCGCATGGCGATCGATATTTGCAAAGCTCTATTCCGCAAAATGGCGACAAATGGACAAGTATTCTCCCAAGAAATTTTTCGCAGTATTAAGGCCACTTATTACAGAACGGCCCTAGACTTTGTCGAGCGATACTACTGTGATGCAGTGATGAACGGTCTGATTTTAGACCGCCACAATGAAGAAAAAGCGATCGAACTCTTTTCCACTGCCATTATTCATGCAGGTGATGCTTTTTTAAAGAATCCCCAATTGACTCCTGTTATTCCGAGCTGGAATCGAGTTGCTAGCGCTCAACCAGATATTTTAAAAAAAATCAGTGATGCTGTAGAGTCAGACAACTACTAATTTGTAACCTAACTAAAAGGGCGAACGACGGGACTTGAACCCGCGAATGGTGGTACCACAAACCACTGCCTTAACCACTTGGCCACGCTCGCCATGAAATCAGAATTTAAATCCTAACATGATTTTTCGCATTAGTTAAGTCCAATTAGAAATTTTTTAACCATCAACCATTAATCGAGAATAGATATACTTTGGAGTTTAAATAATAAATCCGCGATGCCCTAACCAACAATCTCTTTAAGGGCAGCTCTTAAATCAGCATATTTATAAGAAATACCCAATGCTTGCGTCTTTTTAGGTAATACTTGCTGACCTTCGAGGACTACTTTTGCCCCATCTCCTAACAATAGTTCTAAAACAAACTCGGGTACTGGCAACCAAGAAGGGCGATTGAGAACTGATCCTAGAGTATTGCAAAAATCTTTCATGCGGACAGGGTTAGGCGAAGTTGCGTTATAAACTCCCTCCATCTCGGTTTTACCTAAAGCCGTGACGATGATGTTAACCAAATCATCCCGATGAATCCAAGAGAACCATTGATTTCCTGTGCCAATTGGCCCCCCAGCACCTAGTTGAAAAGGGGTAAGCATTTTTCCAAGCGCACCACCACCATTAGCCAAAACAATCCCAATTCGAACAATAACCAAACGAACTCCCGACTCCTTAACCGCCTTGGCTTCAGCCTCCCACTTTTGGCAAACTTCAGCCAGGAAATCATTACCAGCAGAACCCGTTTCCTCAAAGCTTGCGGTTTCACTAGTGCCGTAGTAACCGATCGCCGATCCACTAACTAATACTTGTGGTTTATTTTCTGCCTTAGCGATCGCCTCAACCAATTTGTGCGTCCCAATTTGGCGACTCTCTAAAATCGAGTTTTTGTGTTGCTCCGTCCATCGCTCAGAGATCGGCTCACCAGCTAAATTAATCACCCCATCACAACCAGAAACACTATCTTGCCAAGCTCCTGACTCAAGAGGATTATACTCGACTATTTCTAGATTAGGAA
>CALKUU010000346.1 GCA_937996665.1 uncultured Xenococcaceae cyanobacterium
AAGAGTTCTTGGGGGCGTGCCGATTTAATTACCGAATAATCTTCAGGATATTTCTGATAGATAAAGTGCTCGTATTCGTACCAATTCATTTCTGCTTTTTCAATATTACATTCTTTGCAAATCACCCAGAGATTGTCAAAATCCATTGAGAGCCAGGGATATTGAGATCTTGGTAATTTGTGGTCTATGGTTTTGCCACCGCGATCGCGATAATCATCACTACAGATAGGGCAATAATTATCCGAATGCTTGCGAACCCAGTCCTGACTTTCCTCTGTGGTTCCGCATTCATAATCACCATTAAGATAACGCCAATAGTTATATTGCAAATAGTTCTCAAAATCTTGAGAAGTTAATTTGTGATATCTTTTATTGCCAATTTTTTTTGCTAGGGCAAATAATTTGCTTAGATCTTTATTTGCTAAGTCTTCAGGACTCATTTAACTTTAACCCTTCTGCTACGATTCTTTTTGCTCATTTTCTTTTGGCTATAATCAATTACTTCTGCTTGTTGGGGAGGGAGTTGAGTATCGAGAATTTCAGTTATTTCATTTAACTCCACCGCAATTTTTTGTTGCTGTGCTTGAATTTCTTGACCACTTAGATATTTATTGCCAACTCGATCTGCTTCGAGAAATAATTCTTCGAGACTTAAGTCATTAATTTGTTCTTCTCGTTGCAGATCCAGAATTTTTTGATAAAGACTAATGATTTGCTCCCAACCGACATTTTTATAGTTATGGTCTTTGAGCCACTTTTGATGGTCTTTGCTTAATAAATTGCGATTACGAGTGTTTTTGCGTTGGAGCTTGCGGTAGCCCATTCTTAGATAAGTTCTGGGCTTGTTTTTCTGGCTAATCATAATAATTTCTATCCCAACACAGAATTTAGCAGTTTCATCAAACCCTTCTTAATTTGACTGTTTTTAAGTTGTAGTAAGTGCTTAGTTTCTTGCGTTAGTTTTAGTTTGATTGCATCGGTGATGTTTTTTAAATCCTTATTGTCTTTTTTTAAAGCTCGATTAGCTTTTAACAGTTCTTGATTTTGACTAGCTAATTCTTTATTTTGAGTAGATAATTTTTTAACTTGTTGCGCTAACTCAGATTGGGAATTTTCCGTAATAGAAGTCTTCTCCTCCTGTAATGTTTGGTTGGCTTTTAGAAGCTCTTTGTTTTGATTTTTGAGTTGTTTAATTTGCTGTGTAAATCCAGTTTGAAAGTTTCTGGAAGGACTTGACTTGTTAGCTTTCAGCTCTTTTATTAGTTGAATATAATTGTTGATCTGATTTGTTTTTTTGGTAACCTGAATTTTTTGTCCTTTTTGGAGCTTTTGCCGTTTGTCTAACTCTGCACCTGCGAATTTTGAAGCGGCACGCAGGATCATGACTTCGTTAATTGAATTATTTCGCTTAAAATCCAAGGAGGCTAAAACTCTTCTTGCATCAGCTTTTGTCCAGCCCTCTTTATTTAGGAGATTGATCGCATCTGACTTTTTCACAACTTATAAATTAAGTCTTTACCATAGCCTTATTATAGTTTTTCGATGAATCGCCTTGGCGATTACTACTGCAAAATCTTTAAACATCAGGGCTTAATCATTAATCTTTCTTGCCTTTGCTTTACTTCAAGGCATTCTTTTTTTTATCGCAATTTTTATTTTGGTTGGCGTAAGTTCTCCACGACAGTTAATAAATAAACTTATTGAATTCGACAAAAAAATAGGTTTTTCCAAAATTGTTCGGATTTTACTACTTAAACAGCTTTGTCAAGTCATGGCTATTTCACTTAGTAATTATTAATATATTTCATATATACCTAAAAGTTTTCTTATCAAGAGGTCATAAGTTAGCTATGGAATCTTCCGAACAACTTTCTCTAGAGCAACAATTTAGTTTAAGAACGTTTACCGACTTAGTGCGGAGTCTTTCCCCTGAAGAATCTCAAGGTTTATCGGTTGAACTTTATCGAAGAATGATGCTCAAAGATAACTTGTATGAGGAGTTATTAAAAGATTACTGGGATGGATCATTTCCTGCATCTGCTTAACAGGCAGATTTCAAGTGGCGATCGCTATTAGAGTTAACATCCTGCTTTTTAACTATTTTCAAATGCAGTCAAAATCTCGTGTTGCGATCTTGCCTCTTAACAACTCAATAGACTTTTAGCTGATCTCATTTTTACCTTGCTAAAAGAATTGAATCTAAGCGGAGGCGGTACTAATTTTTTAGTCATAAACCTTAAAAACCAACCAATCAACTAATTTAAAATATTTAAATTTTTCAATAATTTTATGGAACTCGATCAAATAGAAACTTATCTTGACAGCCCTAATCCTCAAAATCGGATGAGAGCAATTACCGAACTTAGAAACTATGAACCAAACCTGGTCGTCCCCTTACTTAAGCGGAGGATGTACGATCAAGAATTTGTAGTGCGTTCTTTTGTAGCAATGGGTTTAGGCTTCAAACAAACAGAAGAAGGCTTTAAACTATTGCTTGATTTAATCAAACATGACCGTGATTATGGTGTCAGAGCTGAGGCTGCCAATTCTTTAGCTAAGTATGGCGAAGCCGCAATTCCCCATTTAGTGGATTTATTTCGGCAAGACTCTAATTGGTTAATCCGATATAGTATTTTTGCTGCTATCGAGTTTGTTAACTATGCTGAAATTCTCTTTGAATTTTTCACTTTGGCATTCAAAGAAGATAACCTAGTTATTCAGCAAACAGCGATCGCTAGCCTAGCGCAATTAGCCAAAACACCACATGAGTCAACTACTCTAGAGCTTATGCTTTCAGTAGTCAACTCCGAGCAAGCAGACATTCGCGCTCAAGTAGCAAGAGGATTAAGGTATTTTGATGACCCTAAAGCAAAAGCCGCTTTAGTAAATTTGCGTCAAGATTCCGATTATCGAGTTGTGGGTGCAACCCTGGAAGGACTTGTTTAGAGTCAATTTTAAATTTAGTTGAAACTATTATTTGATAGTTGTTACAAGACAATTGCTTTGATCTAAAGCATCAATAAATCTATCTTCGCTAGTTTAACAGTGTGAGTGGGAACTCCCCCACTTCGCGATAGCAAGTGGCAGATTAGCTTTGCGTCAGAATAAACAGTTAGATAGCAATTCACAAACCTTTATACATCAAGTGTTTTGAGCGTTGTACAATACTATTGTTGCTTGATAGCTAGGCTGTTAGATAACTCTAATTTGCGATCAAGTTCCTTAGAAGTGTGTCAAGGTGTTTTGCCATCGATCTCAATCTAAGATAAACCTCTGAGTCAATGATATAAACAAGCTCAAACTCATGTTAGCCCAATAAGAAAACAATTGAATAACAACCGCACGGAACTGGCGGTTCTGGGTATTGAGGCATCGTAAGACCAAGAAATAGCTTGCTATTTGGAGGCAGAAGCCTGTGAAGTGCCAAGCTCAAGAGACGAATAAAACCGTCCCTGAATTGACCGAGGTTTTAGATACTATGACCTCGCGAAGCAGGTCGTAGTAGTTCATATTATCAGTTAAAACGAGAAATGAAATATTGACTCTTCCCTAGCTTTGCTTCCTTAAGATGTCCTCTTTTTGCTAAGATTTGGGTTAAGTATATTAGGAAAAGATAAAATGGAAACTCTAAAAATAGTAGTTTATATAGTCGTATTCTCTTTCATTGGCTTGTTTATGTTCGGTCTTCTTTCCAGCGATCCTTCTCGTAATCCTGGTCGTCAAGATCTTGAATAGAGTTTCTCTAAAAAATTAATTTAGTAGAGCGGGGGTTTCGTTTTGACCCTCGTTTTTTGTTTACATTTTTTGTTTAGGCGTTTTTTGTCTACAATGGTAGACGGTATTAATTAGACTAAAGTTAATCAGACCCATCAACTAGACCATAGTGATTTTAGTGAGCAATTATGGAAAAAAATCCTGCTTTATCTCAAGAACCACGCTACGAGCCAGCTATTGTAATTCCTCTGAAGCAAGATACCTCTCTATTAGAATGGCTTAAAGCCAATAACCGTCTAATTTCTCGTGAGCCTGCCGAGAAAGAAAATGCTGACGCAGCTCATGATGATGTTAGCGAACTTCTTAGTGATGACTTTGAAGAGGAAGAAGATGATGATTTTGAAGAAGATGATTAATTAAATAGTTATTAACTATTCATTCTTCGTCCAACTAGAATTGTTTGTGCAACAATGAACACGAACTTTCTCTACCAAGATTTTAATTGTGAATACTAAATCGGTCTCTACTTCTAAATTGATCGACCCTTCTGGCACAAGCTCGATGCTAATTCTGGCTTGTGCCTTAGTTTTTGCCTCAATTATTTTTGATCTAGTTGTCCAAAAATGGCAAGGTTTTACCACTTCGCTGACTTTTCCTTGGCTAATTGCTGCTTCAGTTAGTGGTGCTTTGGGCTATGTAGTTGTACCCGTTTTGCAAAAACTGAAAACAGGTCAAGTGATTCAGCAAGATGGGCCTCAAGCTCATTTGCAAAAAGCCGGAACGCCAACCATGGGCGGGATTTTTTTTATCCCTGTGGCTGTGGCGATCGCTTTAGTTTTGACCAAGTTTAATCAAGATGTGGTTGCCGCCTGTTTATTAACCCTTGGCTATGGTTTTATTGGTTGGGTTGACGATTGGCAAGTACTTAAGCAGCAATCGAATAAGGGGATTTCTCCGAAGATGAAACTGGGTTTGCAAGTGGCGATCGCTGTTTTATTCTGTGGTTGGCTCTGGTGGCAAAAGTTCCCTGAAATTAGTAATATCGCTCTGCCAGGAGAATTAACCTTATCTCTGAGCTGGTTATTTTTCCCTGTGGCTGGATTCGTTTTAGCAGCTGAAAGCAATGCAACTAACTTAACTGATGGGGTTGATGGTTTAGCAGCAGGAACTAGTGCGATCGCCTTTTGGGGTTTAGCGATCGTCATTATGCCAGCTTCCCCAGGACTAGCTATTTTCTGTCTGGCAATGAGTGGCAGTTGTTGGGGCTTTCTAGTTCATAACCATAATCCTGCCAAAGTGTTTATGGGGGATACTGGCTCCTTGGCTCTTGGCGGTGCCCTAGCCGCAGTTGGTTTAATCAGTGGTAATTTATGGGCGTTGTTTATTATTAGTGGAATTTTCTTCTTGGAATCTCTGTCGGTAATTGCTCAAGTTGCCTATTTTAAAGCCACTAAAGACGAGCAAGGTCAAGGAAAAAGATTATTTAAAATGGCTCCAATTCACCATCATTTTGAGTTGAGTGGTTGGCGAGAAACTCAGGTTGTGGCTACCTTTTATTTAGTAAATGCCATCTTGGTGGTGGTTGCTTATCTGATTCGCTGACTTCTATTTCGTTGATGTCTGCTTAGCTCATGCAAATCTGGTCTGTGTATCTAATTCGATGTGGTGATAATTCTCTCTATACAGGTATTTCTAATGATGTTGATCGGCGTTTTGCCATTCATCAATCGGGAAATAAGCAAGCTGCAAAATATACCAGAAATCGACATCCGCTTAAATTAGTCTTTACTGCTGAAATTGGTACCAAGTCTGGCGCTAGCAAAACGGAATATTACCTCAAAAAGCTACCCAAAAAAACCAAGGAGCGGTTAGTGGCAGGAAAAACTTCTTTAGCTGAACTTGGTCTGATCTTCCCTAAAAACTAATTTGAGTCCATAATTTAAGCCCAACTCAATAATTAAGCAAGTTTCTGACTGTTAACTATTAAGACAGAATTTGCTTGCAGCACTAAGATTTTTCTGATTTTGATCAATGATTAGATAGTTAATTATTTGATAAATTCAGGAGTTAATCAATGTTTTCAAGCCTATTCTTTGCTGTCCAAACTCAGCCTTCTACGATTGAGTGGAACTCTTCGGTTGCCATCATCATGATTGCTTGTAATTTATTTTGTGTAGCAATCGGACGTTATGTAATCCAACAAGCTGGACAAGGTCCTGGTCTTCCTCTTCCTGGGATGTTCAGTAATTTTGGAATTCCCGAACTTTTGGCTACTACTAGCCTAGGTCATGTCCTCGGTGCAGGAATGATTCTAGGTTTAGGTAATGCCGGAATTCTCTAATTAGACTTGCTGTAATTAGAGCCAGTTAGACCTAAAGACTCTTCACTCAACCCTTTGATCAGTCTCAGTGGCATCAATGGTTGAGTGATGCTTGTTGCATAGCTAGAACATAGACAGCCAAAACTAGGAGTTTGTAGAGAAGCGTAAATGTCGGATTTATCGTTTCTCGGCTCGCTAAAAAAGAGCAGACTTAGCTGTTTGAGATAACCTTGAGCAATCTTTGGATCTGGGCCAAGTGCCTTGGCAGGAACAGGAATACTGCCCCCCGATTCATTGAGGGTAGAAAAATGAGTACCACCTTTAAAGAGCACAAAATATTTTTCCTTATTATTTAGCCAAGCAAAAGGCTTAATCTGCTCAGGTAGAGCAGGAGTAACCGGATCGGCACTACCAGATACGATCATGGTAGGAATCTTAATTTGACTAATGCTTTTTTCGCCAAAAATGGCACTAGTCAGAGGGTTAATCGCGATCGCTGAGGTGATTCTCGGATCTCGAAAATTAGTAATAGTCCCTTTGCGGGGTAGTTCTAAGGCTAAACATTGCAAGAACAAAGAGACGTTAAAAGACTTGTCCAAATTTTGACAGGTATCATCCAAAGTTTCAAAATTCAGCTCTGCCCCAGCAAGAGCCAAGGCAGTGTAAGCCCCAAAAGATTGTCCGATAATACCCACTGAGTTGAAATTAATTTGCTTTTGGTAATTAGTTTCTAGATAGTCGAGAAGATGGGAAATATCTAGAGGGCGGTTGATAAATTCGGTAGGAGGTGTAACATCATTGGCAAACCCTTCCAATAAGTTTTTAATTTGATCGGCGTTACTGCCTGGATGCTCGGGGACGGCAACCGCAAAACCATAGGAAGCTAAAAATTTGGCTAGATAATCAAAACTTGTGCGATCGCTTCCTAGCCCATGGGAAATAACCACTAAAGACAAAGGTTGCCTATTTTTGCGCTTGGGCAGATATAAATCAACGGGAAAAACTCTTCTTCTTTGGCGATCTTCTAGGGAAAAAGTTTCGATCCGATAATCAATTTTACCTGCGCTATTAATTCCCTCCGCAAAAACTTCTTCATCTCTAACTTTTTCGATAAAAGCCTGTTCTTCAACTGCGGCGATCGCTAAATTAGTTTCTTGGAGGATGACACTTAGCTCATCAATAATTTGAAATCCTTGAACTGAGTCAATCGTAATTCCGGTGATCGGAAATGTTTCTAAAAAATTCAAGGGAGTCAAGCCTTCCTCCGAGTTCGCTGCCAAGATCAGAGCCGAACGAATTGCAAAAAAACCTGATTGACCTGCTTTGGTTTTGACTATTTGCCCCACTCTTTCGAGAATTTTTACTCCTTGATAAGAATAGAAAAATTGTGCTACCGATAAGGGCTGAATGTCTACTTTCTTAACTAAAGCTGCTCGCAAAGATTTTAATTGTTCTTCCGAAAGAAATCTGGCATAGTCTCTGAGGTCGCCAGTTATTTCTCCCTTTTCGGCATAGGTTCTGAGGGCTTCGACTGACAGCGAAAATTGCAGAGGTCCATAGTTTAAGAAAATATCTTCGGCTGCCTGAATTTTCGATATATTAAAGTTCCAGCTTCCAACCAAAAATCCTAAGAACAGAAGGGTCGATCTGACCTGGACAAAGAATCCAGATTTTTTTTGCGCCTGAATAGCCATAATTAATCTGCTTAAAATTAAACTTGCTTGTTACCCAATCTAGCTAAATTGAGTCTTGAATTTAAAATTTTCGGTTATGCACGAGAAACATTTATCCTCTCATCTCGTCATAGTTGCTGAAGAGGCTGAAAGTAAATGCTAATCAAGATTCAATCAATAAACTCAGTTTTTTACACACAATATACTATTGGGCAATCTTAAAGGAGATATCGTTATGCGCTTAGATTTAAAATATCTTAACCTCTGGACTTCTTGGGGAAAGACTAGTCTGATTGTCGGCTTGATGTCGATATGTGGTGGGAGTGCAAAAGCAGTTTCGCTTCCCAATCCAGCTAGTATTGTCGATCAAAGTTGGTCAGAGTTTATTAACCCAGGATTAATTGATCTAGTTAGTCAAAGTCGCTCTCAACCGCCAGAGGTGATTATTAATACTGACCCTAATAGCCGTAATGGTGATTTTGATAGATCCCGTAGTCCCAACCCTCCTTCTTCGAGAAATACCAGCAGAAATGGCGATACTCGATTTACCTGTGATTATGTAGATGGAGAATATGTAGTTCTTTACAATCCTGAAGATCAGGCAAGTAACTCTTTTCCTTGGGCGATTCCTAGTGCGTTGGGTGGTGGTTGGACTCCTGAGCGACGTTGCAACGAAATCACTAACCGTTTAGAAAATTATCGTAGTGACGGCTTGTTGGAAATGTCTACAGGCGTGGAAAATGGTTATGACACTATTTGTGTAACCACTAGTATCGATCCTAGCGATTGTCGAATTGTGCTGACTGTTCCTCCTGGTCAAGATCCTCAAGTTACCAGAGATGCAGTTTTTGAAAATCTGTTGATTGCGGATGATGGCGGTGCCACTCAAGGGGTTTATACCTATGGAGATAATGGGAGCGCTGACATCTTAAATGAAATCGGGGGTATTTTTGGTGGCTCTAGATCGAAACGTCGCTCACCAGATAAAATCGATTTGCGTCCTTTTCTCGATCCTAGCGATGGTGGAACTGGTAGACAGCTAAAAAGTAATGTAGCTCCTCAAAGAAATAATGCACCCAGAAGATTGCCTGGTTCTGGGAACGGCAATGGTGGACGCAAGCCTGCTATTTTTCAATAGGTTTTTGCTATCAAGCAGCGATTACTTATCTGTGATTACTTGGTTGCCTGTAGCTAGTTAATTTAAGATAGAAGCTAGTGGCACCAAGTGATTTTACAGCATAATTTTTTGCAACATAATTAATGTCTAAACTTAGTTTAGGAACGCGGTTATTTTTTTCTCATCTGTTAGTGATGATCGTGGGTTTGAGTTGTTTTGCGATCGCAGCTAAAGTCTCTTCTCCCAGAATGTTTGTTCTGCGCTTAGAGCAACTAGAAGAGAGAGGTCTTTTTACTGTTCGCTCTGCTCGTACCTATTTGGTCGAAGGGTTTAATAATGCCTGGAATATTGGGGCTTTATGGTCTCTGGTTGTGGGAATAACCGCCGCAGGCGGAATTAGTTATGTTGCCTCTAAAAGAATTATGAAACCCCTAAAACAAATGAAGCGGACTGTGCAAAAGTTTTCGGCGGGGGATTTGGGGGAGAGAATGCCAGAAAGCGAAATCCCTGAACTTAATCAGCTAGGGGTTAGTTTTAACTCGATGGCAAGTAGTTTAGGGAATGTTGAAAAAAGACGTAGAGATTTAATTGGCGACCTTACCCACGAGCTACGAACTCCGTTAACTGTTATGCGCGGTTATCTAGAAGAACTAGCCGATGGCAGTATTAAGGGTACGCCAGAACTTTACTTGAGGTTAGTTAGAGAAACTAGAAGACTAGAAAGATTAATTAGTGATCTGCAAGAACTTTCCCAGGCTGAAGCAGGCTATCTTTCTATTAACCGACAACCACTTGATTTGATTGCTTTATTAAAATCGCAAACAGCTAAATTTCAAGACCAGTTATTAGACGAAGGTCCCAAAATCAAGCTGATAACGCCTAAAGATTTACCCTATGCTTTAGCCGATTTAGATCGCACAGAACAAATTTTACTTAATCTGATTGGTAATGCAGTTCGTTATACGAAAAAGGGCTTAATAACCATTACGGCAACTAAAAATAATAATCAGATTTGGATTGCCGTTGAGGATACTGGTGTTGGTATTGCCCCAGAAGATTTGCCCTATATCTTTGAAAGATTCTGGCGAGCAGATCGTTCTCGAAGTAGTTACTCTGGGGGCACTGGGATTGGTCTAGCGATCGTTGGTCGATTAGTAGAATTGCAAGGTGGTCGAATCGAGGTTACTAGTACCTTGGGTAAGGGTAGTATCTTTCGTTTTTGTTTACCCACTGCCTAGTTCTATAGCCAATTACTTCGACAGGGAAGGTACTCCCATTGGCTCGCAATTGCTAGATCTCAATTTATCCTTGACTAAATCGGCTAGTCTGAGAGCCATGGCAACGATTGTTAACGTGGGATTAGCATAGCCCCCGGTGGGAAAAGTAGAACTTCCTGCTATGAAAAGATTATTTATCCCATGTACCCTGCAATCTGCATCGACAACGCCTTGCTTAGGATTGTTATGCATTCGAGTCGTCCCCATCAGGTGGTGAGATCCAGTCGGTCTGACAATTTTGGGAAGTCCTTGCTCATTAAGGTTAATTTGAAGTTCGCCCATGCCAGCTTTAGACAATTCTTTGCCCATCAATTTTAGCGATCGCCCAAAACTTCTAGCGTCATCCTCATGCCATCGCCAGTCTATTTCCAGTTTCTGGCAACCCAAAACGTCACGATCTTTACTCAATTTCACTCGATTATCCCGACGAGGTGACTGCTCGATAAGATGCATAAATTCAAAGCGTTCAAAGCGACTTCTGTTGTCAGCTAATTTTGACCAGCCGCCACTTCCCAAGTTTGGTAGTAAAGACTGTTGCTGGATTTTGGCTAAATAGATGGCTTTGCTAACATAATCCATTCCCGTCAAAATATTCAGCAAATTACTAGGAAGGTGCTCAAGCAGTTCTTTTCTAGGAGTAGATTCTCTGATTATGTTGAGCCAAGTTTCACCTAAATACTTAAAGGAGGTTATTGCTTTGGTTTTCCGAATATTAGGTCTAGGGAATAGCATCGTATTGGAGTTTAGGAGTCTTTCCCGTTTTAAAACCTGTGGCGATAATCGTAAAAAACCTTGAACAGGAGTTCCTTTGATTCCTCGTAAATCATAAAAAGCTGCTCTGTTAACAAGACTGCGATCTTTGGGGACAAAATAATTGCCTACCGCTTGAGGGTGGTCGTGATAGTATCTGCCAACAACATCATTTTGATTGCCAAGTCCCTCTGCCTGTTGCTGATTAGACATTAATAGGAGTCGTGCGTTCTCAAATCCGCCACTAGCCAAGATAAAAACCTTCGCCGATACCGAAAATTGCTTGCCTTCAAGATGAGCTAACCGCACCTTGTCGACTACCTTACCCGATTCGTTAGCTATTATTTCGACTACATTTGCATAGGTATAGATTTTAATGTTTCTAGCTGCTTGCAATTTTTCTCGGTACTGAGTATGAAAAACATCGGCAGAACCAAATTGGAATAATCCCGTTTCTAAAATATTTTTATCTAAAGGGAATGGCTGATGTTGCTCACTTTCCCAGTGTTCTGGCTCATAGGCAAATTTTCCTGCTTGACAAACTCCTTGTGCTCTCTCGTAGTAGGCTTCTAGATGGGATTTCTTAAATGGCCAACCACTATTGGGAATCCAATCTCGTTTTTCAAAGTCGATTTCGTCAAGGGGAACGTATCTTAGACCCAGTTGCTTTGCTTCATTAATTTTGATAATCCAAATATTGGAGTTTCCTCCAAATTGACGACGATTAACCTCAATGGGTTGTAAGAGAGAATCGCCATAAGTTTTTCCTGCCGCTAGTTTTTGCGTAGAAGCATCAAACTTGAGACCCCCACTTTCGATGAGACTAACCTCAAGATTTTTATCAATAAACTCACTTGCTATTGATATCCCCGCAGGTCCAGCTCCGACAATGCAAATATCTGTTTTGATCTCCTTAGCTTGGATATCTCGTGAATCAATGATCATAATGATTTTTATATAGGCGATGGTATTGGAGTCAGATTGTCGAAATTACAACTGATATTTAGCGTATTTCAGGTAGTTTTGAAACCGTTTTTGTAAATTTTTTATATTTTTAAATTAATTTATTTTCAGTGTGAATGCTAGTGAAAAATTGACCGGATCTGATTATCTTAATAATTCTTAATGTGTACGATTAATGGCTTAAGATAAATTGCTGACAAAAGTTTGAGCTGAAGTATTATTTGTTACTTGGAAAATTATTTCTACCGAGAAAAATGCTCTAGTCTTTATTAGGTTATCTCTTGGCGTAATCCCTAGGATCTTTTGTTTGTTGAGGTTGTGGCGTTTTGTTGTGTTGCCTTTCTATTCGGGCATGTAATGATTTTTGTTATTTATTAATATTTAAAATGCTAAATAATGTAATTAGATTAAAGAACTTGTTGTTGAAATGTATTGCACAATATTTTTTTTAATTGGCTAATAATTCAGGCTTTGAATCTAGTTATTTATATAAAAATGTTTGTATTTAGTTATTTTTTGAGTATTTATTAATTGCCTTGGATGTTGAGATTAAAGTAATTAATATTTGATTGGCGATCGCTTTTGATTGGTTTTCTTGTTTTTTTTAGGTAGGTCTAGATTTCTATGATCTTTGAATGGATATAGGCATATTCTGAATTTATTTCAATTCATACTTAATAATTTTGCTTCTTCTATCCATTTTCGAACCTGACCAACTGTAGGAACTAGATCTTTACGTTGCATCGTTGCGACATGAAGTCTTTTAATTGTTGGGTGTAGTCTGGCAAGAGGGGTTTGAGCCAGTTGCACCACGGAAATAATTCCAGAATGCAGAAGCAAGCCACAGTATTGATAGTTAACGCTGGGAATTCTGCCGAGATCTGCTAGTGCAACCCACTTGCTTAGTTGCATGAGACTAAGTTTTAGTTGACTGGCTAACAACTGTTTTGACTGGGTTGTTTGACTTCGTTTGAGCAGGTCGAAAGTGGTCTTAATTCCATGCTGATTAAGTAATTTCTGATCTGTGGCACTAAGCCCTGGTATTTTTTCGATTGACCAGTAACAAGGTTTCATTGTTGGAGATCTATCTTTTAGTTTTCTTCGATTACGTTGATTGCTCCAACCTTTGCCGTAAAATAAACTCGGCGATCGCTAGATCTACGGGAGTTGTTATCTTCAGATTAGTTTCTTCCCCCTCAACAATTTTGACAGGAATTTGACATTTCTCTAGCAAAGCCGCATCGTCTGTAACTTCCCAACCTAGTTGATTCCCCTTGTGATGACATTCTTTGAGCAAAGGAACTTGGAATCCTTGGGGGGTTTGTGCTGCCCATAAGTCACTACGATTGGGGGTGTTGGTGATGATCAGTTCTTGATTGACTACCTTAATTGTATCTTTGACAGGAATAGCTGCAATTAGACCTTGGCAGTTTCGAAGGGCATCACTACAACGATCAAATAATTCTGGAGTTGCTAAGCATCTAGCCCCATCGTGAATTAAAACTTGCTCTGCTGAATCGGGCAGAGATTGTAAACCATTGTAAACAGACTGCTGACGAGTTTTTCCGCCGATAATAAGTTTAATTGGTTTGTTGCTAGCTAGCTGAGTAATCATTTTTTGAAAGTCAGCAAAGTCTGTCTCTTGTCCAATTATTCCTATCCAGTCAATGCTTTGAGCGGCTTCTGCCGCGGCTAAAGTCCAAGCAAGTAGGGGTTTGTTAAGTAGCTGGAGCAACAACTTATTGCGATCGCTTTTCATGCGGCGACCCATCCCCGCAGCAGGAATTAAAAGATGCATTAACAAAATTTCCCAAAAAATAAGTCAGATAGCTCTATCATCCTTTAAAATTGACCACAGATGTACGCTTTTTTTTACGGTTATCTTTTTTCGATCTAAATGCGAATCCTAGCTCTTGTTCCTGGTGGAATTGGCGATCAAATTTACTTTTTTCCTACCTTGGAAACTTTGCACAGTAAATATCCTGATGCCAAAATTGATGTCTTAGTAGAACCTCAGGCTAAAAAGGCCTATCGAGTTTGTCAGTATGTAAGCGAAGTTTTACTGTTTGATTATCAAGACCGCAGTAGTATGGCCGATTATCTCAATTTGCTGGGGGTCATTCGCGATCGCGAATTTGAAGCTGTCATTAGTTACAATGCACCTTGGGCAGTCGAATTTTTGTTATGGCTTAATGGTATTCCTATGCGAATTGGTGAACAAAAGTCCAATTCTTGGGTTTTTTCCGATTCTGTTTCTTTGCAAAAACAGCAATATGCGCCGAAATTCTATCACGATATTTTGCAGGTATTTGGAGTCACCTCCGCTTGTCCCGATGTCAGTATTAATGTCCCCCAAAAGGATATTGATTGGGCAGAAGCAAGGCAAAAGCTTTTAGATCTCAAAAATGGTTATATTCTACTTCATGGTTTAGACGAAACCTACCCTATTGCTAAATGGAAGCAAATTATTGAGGATCTTAAGACTAAGCAGCCTGAAATTCCGATTGTGCTGTTACAAACGAAAGAAGAAGATCCTTGGGTCAATGCTGTGATGGAAGCATGTACTGGTCTCAAAGTTCTTGCTCCTAATGACGTAGGTAAAACCGCAGCAATTATTGCTGGTACTAACTTATTTTTATCTTGCGATCGCAATACAATCGCCTTGGCAGTTGCTGTAGGAGCTTATACCGTCTCCTTATTGGATTCTGCTGATTCCAGCCAACAAATGTTACCCTCGGGCAACAATTTAATCGGAGTTTGCTCTTCAAATAATAATATTGCTGATATTCCGGTAGAAAGCGTATTGCAAAAAATTTGGGGTGATTAATTTCTTGTTTGGGTTTTTTTGATTAGGGTCACTTCTGGAGATTGCAATATCAGCAGAACAACTAACTATTGTATTTAGTTTTCTACTGATTAATAGCTGCTAGTCTCAGATGATTAGACCACACTAAGAAGCCTGGTGTCTTGAACATCAAATAATCAAGCAAACAAAGAAGCTAAACATTCCTCTAAAGAATGTTTAGCTAGCTGAAGTAAGGGATTTACGAGATTAAATTTCAGTTATATTCGCCAACCTTATATATGTGATTGGTTGGCTAGATTAAAAATGTGTGATTTATATACCTATCCTAGTATTTATAAATCATTTACATTGTGATCTCGGTTACAAGAAATCATTTTTTTTGAGTATTTCTTCTCATCTAATCAACAAATCGCATTAGATTGTATCGATTATGCCCCAGGTCAAAATATACGGATTGAAAGATAATTTAGCATCCAATCGTCGAATGCTATCCTTGGCTATTCAAGAAGCTCTAACTGCTTCGATTGGTACGGCGAAAGAAAAAAGATTTCAAAGATTTATTGGCTTGGCCTTAGATGAATTTATTTATCCTGGCGATCGCGGTCTTAACTACACAATCATTGAAATAATCATGTTTTCTGGTCGCACAACAGAAGTAAAGAAAAAGCTAATTACAAACTTAATCGCTAAAATTTCAACGACGACAAGCATTTCAGCTGATGATATCGAAATTACGATCATCGAAACCCCAAGTCATAATTGGGGAATTAGGGGAGTAACCGGAGATGAACTTTAGTTTTGATTAAATAGATCTAAACAAAACCTTGATATCTTCATAGCTATCTCCAGAAAAGGAATCAAGGAGAGAGTTTTCTTTTTCTCTTTCTCTTAACTCTAAATCTTGAAGCCGATCCTGATTGTATTCTGGCTCTAAAGGACTTTGTGCTGCGATCTCTTCTCCGGCTGCCCAATAGAAAGATTTAGCGGAGAGAACCTCGGTTTTGCAGCAAAAGAAAATAGTTTTGTTGGCTTGTTTTCGGCAACGGATAAAACGATAACTACCATAATCAACCCACTCTTCTTCCGAGAGATTGAATCCGGTGAGATGTTTAATCTGTTTTTTAGTCATTCGCCAACCCTTCGTTGCTAAAGTATCTAGTCCACGAGGTGGAGATGTGGGGTTATAAGTTACAAAAAAACGATTAATTTCTTTACTTATTAAATTAAAGTTAGGATTGAAATCAACAAAAAAATTTATGATACTGTCTGGTCTGGATTCGATTTTTCCTTGGACTAATGCCAACAAATCAGTCATAAGCATTTCTGGTAATTTATTAGTGGGCTTGCTTACTATGAAGCCTGGTTCTCGATACTATTTATTCAAAACTTTTCCTGAATACTACTGCCGTTTCAAATTCGTTATGCTTTGCCTAATCTGCTATCTAAATTTTCAACACTATATAGGCACACTTAACTAAGTATAGATAACTTTATTGCTGACAATACTAAAATTTAACTGAATGATATACTTATAACCCCAATTAAGTTGTCAGTTCGGTATATCAGTAAACAACTCCAAAAGATGGTAGAGAAAAAAGGTGGTATCAAAACTATTAGTGATAATCGGCAAGCCCGATATCTCTATAACATTCTAGATACTTATGAGGCGGGGATCGAGTTGCTGGGAACAGAGGTTAAATCGATCCGAGAGGGCAAAGTAAATATTAAGGATGGATATGTATTAGTTCGCAACGGTCAGGCTTGGCTTACCAACGTTCACATTTCTCCCTATACAAGAGTGAGCGAATTTTTCAACCATGAGCCGCGCCGTTCTCGAAGATTGCTAATGCATAAGCAAGAAATTAATAAATTGATTGGGCAGGTAGAACAAAAAGGCTTAACCCTAATTCCGCTAAAGATGTATTTCAAAAATGGTTGGATCAAAATTCGGATAGGTCTGGCAAAAGGTAAGAAAATTCACGATAAGCGTGAAGATTCGAGGCGCAAAGACGACAAAAGAGATATAGCAAGAGCGATGAAAAGAGGTTAGGAGTACTTTGCCCTTAAATAAATTCAAAATTGTGATTTGTAGGAATACAAAATAATACTTGACCAGTAGATTTCAATTAATAAGAAATAATAGTGTAACTAGATGAGCGAAACAGCCTTTCTTTCTCAAAAAGATATCCCTAATAATGAGCGTTTGATTTTTGCTTTAGATGTGAAAAGTGCAACTGAAGCTAGGAAGCTAGTCGATTTATTAGGTGATAGTGTCAACTTTTATAAGCTGGGACTAGAATTTTTTATGTCGGGCGAGTACTATCCCACTTTGGAATGGTTACTTGCTAAGGGTAAGAAGGTATTTGTTGATTTGAAGTTTTTTGATGTCCCCCAAACAGTCGGCTCGGCAGTCAAGCAACTCCAAGATAAGGGGGCTACTTTTGCAACTGTGCATGGCAATGACAGTATTTTGCGGGCAGCAGTTGAGGCTAAAGGCGATCGCCTTAAAATCTTGGCAGTTACGGTTTTAACTAGCCTCGATCAAGGCGATATCAATGATTTGGGTTTTGACTGTAATGTTGAGGAACTAGTGCTTTCTCGCGCAAAAAGGGCGTTTGAAGTGGGTTGTGATGGGGTTATCTCTTCTGGACTGGAAGCCAAAGGACTCCGCGAATCTTTGGGAGAAAACTTTTTAGTTATTACCCCAGGCATTAGACCAGTGCAAAATACCGATGATCAAAAAAGGACGGTGAGCGTTGAGCAGGCTTTTCAGAATGGAGCTGACTATATAGTAGTCGGTAGACCAATTAGAGAAGCTGATGATCCTCTTGCGGCTGCGATGGATATTCAGGAGCGAATCGCTAAAGTTTTTGGTTCTTGATTTGTCCTCAAACTTATCTCAAAGTAGTTTGAGACTTTCAAACGGGTCTTACCGATAGTCTTGCCAAATTTAGCGATCGCCTCAAGTAATTTTATTTCGCTTATTGACGGCGAAAGACGAATAAATTACCCGTTCCTCCTCGACCTACTCTTGTATCTTCGTCCAAGTAGGAGGTAATCCACAAAGCCTCATTTTTGAGAATATCTAACACTGGTATTTTGATCTCTGGCAGCTTCCAGTCTGGCTGACCAAAAAACTTGATAGCTTGCAAGACAAAAGCATCAAAGCTAACTTGAGCCGATCTCTTGTCTGCTTCTGATCGCCAAACACCCTCTGCACTCAATTGATATTCACCAAATAAGGCAAGCTCGATCAAGGCTTGATTATTGGCTTTGATTTCTCTGTTGTGGCTACTTAATGATTGCCAAATTTTGGTAACTTTGATTGCTGAACCCAAGAT
>CALKUU010000347.1 GCA_937996665.1 uncultured Xenococcaceae cyanobacterium
ATTGGGGGAGTTTAATAATGTCCAGGCGATCGCATGTTCTCTACCACCACTACCAACTACTAATACTTTCATCTTTGCTTTTGGAATAACTTGCCAGCTTGCATTTTCCCATCAAAGGTAAACAGATTGATAATTTTTTTAGAGATTTTGATGAGGAGGGAAACAGCCAAGAGGGAAATCTTAACTAACAATTGCTGTGACAGCTAGAGAATTAAAGGTTTTAACTTGGCGGCAACCTCTTCAATAACTGAGGCATCAGCTTTTTCTACAAACTTAATTTTTCTCGTCCGCCAATCAATACTTCTTAAGTGATGAGTTAAAACGACTCCTTGAGTTTGCATCGATTCGGTTAGCAAAACCTCAAAGCTAAAACCTTTAACTTTGCTCGTGATGGGGCAAACAAAAACTAAGGAAGAAATTTTATTAAACTTTTGAGGAGAAATAACAAGGGCTGGGCGATATCCTGCTTGTTCTCTTCCTTTTTGGGGATTGAAATCGAATTTAATGATATCTTCGCGATCGGGTATGTAAGCATCTCTACCAAATTTCTTCACCTACAGGCTCTCCCCAATCATATTCTCCTGTAAAGTCTTCTGCACTTGCCCCTGCTAATAAATCATCAAGACTGTATTCTTGCTTTTGAGGTTTGATAATTATGTTGTTATCTGAAATTTCCATGGAAACAGCAACACCCTCTTGAAGGTCGATTTTATCAGCGATAGTTTTGGGGATTCTAACAGCAAGGCTATTTCCCCATTTAGCGATAACTGACATACTTGAAGTAAATTTAAATACTATTGAGTATCTATATTGTATCTACTTTTATCAATTGAACAAAATCAATTAGCTTGAGATAGTCGCTAACAGATAACAACTACCTCTTGGTACTGCTTTTTAGAAATGACGCTTCCACCACTCAACAATTAGATCGAGAAGGGCATCGGCAGATCGTTCGACGCTCCATGCAAGTAGGGTGGAAATGATTAGCCAAAGTAGTTCTTCCATGAGTTTTTACCTCGTTGAATTTGACTCTTTAATAATCTTCCAAAGCTTGTAGGACAAGGGCTAGAGCAAAATTTGATTTATGCGTTAGTTGTGCATGATTTATGTTTAGTTAGGTTTTGGGTTGGACTGCGCTGGTTAGAATGAGTGAAAATATTTTTGTTTGGCAATGGCAAAGCGATCGCTGAAAATAGCAGAAAACTATCTTAAAAAAGCAGAAAATGCGTTTATCACTCTGGGTTTAACTCAAAATGATTTAGCAACCAGGTTAAGCCTTAGTAGATCAACTGTTTCTAACTTCTTGCGAGGAGAAGCAATTTACAAAGAGAATTTTGTGCTGCTTTGCCAAACCCTAAAGCTAGATTGGCAAGAAATTACAGGCTTAAGCACAGACAAAGCAAAAGATAACCATCCAGAAAAATCGATAAAGATTGATGAGTTAGTTATTCAACTAAGACAACAAGTACATAAAGATATTGAAGAACGCTGTGGCACGATGCGGATCTTGGATATGTCACAAAAAATTGAATTGGGCAAGATCTACACCCAGGTTAATATTCTGGAGAAAATCACTAGTAGCCGACGCAGAGAAATTAGTGAATTATTCCAAAACTGTAATCAGGAAGATTTTGAGAGGTTTAACTTTGGAGCGGTAGCAGAAAAGAGAATCGAGGCGGAAACGGCAGTTAGAAATCACAATAGACTTTTTATCTTGGGTAAGCCAGGGGCAGGGAAAACAACCTTTCTCAAGCATTTAGCTATTCAGTGCAACAGAAACAAGTTTCAGGGGAATTTAGTTCCTTTTTTTATCACGCTAAAAGACTTTGCTGAAGCAGAAAAAATAGATTTAATTAAATATTTAAAAGACTACCTGAAGCTCAAACAGGATGAAGATCTGGAAACAGTTCTGGAACAGGGAAGGGCTTTAATTTTGCTGGATGGTTTGGATGAAGTCTTGGAAAAAGACACCAAAAAAGTAATTACCCAAATTGAAAACCTCAGTACGAGGTATCCAGATAATCAATTTATTATCACCTGTCGCATCGCAGCCAAGGAATATATTTTTGACAAGTTTACCGAAGTTGAAATTGCAGATTTTAATGACAAGCAGATTACTAATTTTGCGACCAATTGGTTTCGTGATAAACCTATTAAATCTGAAACTTTTTTAACTAGGCTCAAGCAAGAAAAACCGATTAAGGAACTAGTTTCTAGCCCTTTGTTACTCACCTTACTTTGTATTTCTTTTGAAGAATTAGGAGATTTTCCAGCTAATCGCAAGGATTTGTACAAAGAAGGCATCGATGCACTCCTAAAAAAATGGGATGCTAAACGAGGAATACAGCGCGACAAAGTATACAAACCACTCTCTGTTGCAAAAAAAGAAGACTTACTCAGTAACATCGCTTGGCAGACTTTTGCTGTGGGTAATTATTTCTTTAAGCAAGAGAAAGCAGAAAGATACATTAGCGAATATATTCGTAACTTACCAGGGGCAAACTTAGATGATGAAGCTTTGCAGGGAGACAGTGAAATTGTACTGCGAAACATTGAAGCACAACATGGTTTGTTAGTTGCTAGGGCTAAGTATATTTATTCTTTTTCTCACCTTACTTTTCAGGAATACTTCGCAGCCAGGGAAATTATTTTAGTACGTCAATCTGCGGATGCTGCCTTACAGGAGTTAGTAAAGCATATCTTCGAGCCACGCTGGCGCGAAGTTTTTTTGTTAGCCGTGGCAATGTCGCCCAATGCTGAGAATTTGGTTATTTGGATTAAGCAGCAAATAGATAATCTCTTAGCTGATGATGATGATTTGCAGGAATATCTCGTTTGGTTAGAGGAAAAAACCTCAACAGATAAGATTGATTTACTCCCAGAAGATAAACAGATAATTCGACAGAAAACTAATTTTTCAGTCGATTCAAGTTTAGCTTTACTTAAGATTTTTCATTTTGATCTAGACCTCAATCTCAACCTCAATCTCAACCTCAACCTCAATCTCAACCTCGACCTCAACCTCAACCTCAACCTCGACCTCAACCTCTACCGAAACCGAAACCTCTACCTCAACCTGAACCGAAACCTCTACCTCTACCTCTACCTCTACCTCAACCTCTACCTCTACCTCTACCTCAACCTCTACCTCAACCTCTACCTCTACCTCAACCTCTACCTCAACCTAGAATTAGCTCAAGAATTAGATCCTCAACTTCATGTAGTGCTTTTGCACCTTAAAGACAGACTTCCTGAAGAAAACGAAGATGATGCTCAACTTCTAGCTTGGTGGAAAAATAACGGTAAAACTTGGACAAATGATTTTCGCCAAGCCATGATAGACCATTGCAATATTGGTCACAATTGGCAATTTAGCAAAGATCAAATAGACAAACTCAAGCAATATTATCTAGCCAATCAATTTTTAACTCAGTGTCTCCAACAAGATTGCTACATTTCCCCAGAAGTTCGCCAATACATCGAAGAAACTTTACTCCTACCGATCGCCGAAATCAAAAAAATACCTTTACCCTCTTCACAAAAGTAATCAGGACAAGCTAAATTAACATCCCTAGCAAATATTAATGAAAGGAAATAGTTTAAAAATATTTGATCACTAGTAAACCGATCGCCTAAGCACGATCAAAAAACTCAGACCCACTTGCAGAATCCTCAAAAATTGCACCTCGTCTGCGCAAATTTTGCTTCAAAGATTTAGAAACCCCTCGATTATCACTAAAAGAAGCCCCTTCAACGATCGCTCCATCCAACTTACATTCACGCAAGTCAGCATCAAGCAAGATCGCACCACTCAGATTCGCACCACTCAGATCCGCACACTTGAGACAAGCATCACTCAGATA
>CALKUU010000348.1 GCA_937996665.1 uncultured Xenococcaceae cyanobacterium
TGGTGCGATCGCTCTTCGCTTCATCCAGCATCGGTCAGTAAAGACAATGTCAAGTATTATCGCCGCTGGATGATTAAAACGAAAAAATATAAACCAGCAACGATCGCCCTAAAGTTGGCAGTAGTCAGAAGATTTTATCAAGCTGCGGTGGAAAAAGGCTTACTGGGAGTTAATCCCGCAGCAGGTGTCAAGCCACCCAGAGAGAAGAGAGATCCAGCCGAGAAAATTACTTATTTAGAGTCACCAGAAGTTCAGCAACTGCTGGCAACTATTCCCGCGAAAAGTACCATTAAAAATGCTAGAGATCGAGCCTTAATTGCGATTATGACTTTGCAAGGACCTCGCACAGTCGAATTACATCGGGCTAATATATCTAGCTTAGTCAGACAGGGCAATAATTTAGGGATTCGGGTAGAAGGCAAGCGCAGTATTCGGATAGTTCCTTTAACTCCTGAGATTGCCAAAATTTTAATGACTTATCTCAAAATTAGGGAACAGAAACAAGGCAAGCTAAAACCCGATCAACCTTTGTTTATTGCGGTGGGAAATCGGGCAAATGGGAACCGCATCTCTCGACGAGGTATCCGCTTAATCGTAGATCGGCATTTAAATAAAGCAGATTTAAAACATAATCCTGGTAGAACTATATCTGCCCATAGCCTCAGGCATACTGCTGGAACTCTTGCTCTGCGATCAGGTGCAGAATTACGCCAGGTTCAAGATCTGCTTGGTCATAGCGATCCGCGTACGACTTGCATCTATGCACATGTAGGCGATCGCTGGGAAAATAATCCTGCCTTAAATTTGGATATTGATTTTGAAACCTAAAGCAGGTCAAAGTGAGACTGTGAGACTAGTTGAGAAAAATTAGACCTCGCGAGATCTTTCTCCTTGACTCGCTAAATAAGCTAAAGCGAAACAAAGAACTGCGTTTACTCCCAAAAAACCTCTAGCGATCGCTTGCTGTCCCAAACCCCAAACAGCAGGGTCGATAATTGCGCTAATTCCTAAACAAGCAGCCGTACCCACACAAGTCCCAATTGCAAACCACTTCCAAGTGCGATGACTTGCGAGTAAAGCAATGAGTAGAAAGGGGATTAAGACACTAGCAAAAATGGGATTAAAACTACTAGTTCCAAAAACCACATTACCTAATTCGGGTAAAGAACTACCAAATAAGCGGAATGGCCACTGGGGAAGATCGAATAAATACAAACCTTGCAGTGCAAACAAGCCAGCACTACCGAAAATTAGACCACCATGCAAACTTAATGTAAACGGTAGATAGGATTTTAAAAACCAGGCTAAAAGATAGGAACCAACAACCATACCTAATTTTGGTAAAACAGCGATCGCACCACCATCAATCCAAAAACCAGGATTCAGATAACCACTATCCCTGAGCCAACGGAAAAAGTCATTAACAGTAATTTTGCCTTTTAAAGCCAAAGTAACTGCTGCCCCTGCATCCAAGTGACCTGCACCATAAAAGTTTTTATTGTCTTCAGCTACCTTACGAGCAGATTGCTTGAGAACTTGCAATACTTCGGCAGGTTCTTCAACCCCACTAGCTTTAACTAAAGCAGCTACTGCTGCAACATGAGGAGCTGCCATACTTGTACCTTGAAACCCCTCAAATACTGATTCGCCAGTCTTTGGGTTGATCGTATTCTGTAAAATCTTGCCAGTTTCACTACCACCAGGAGCAGCAATATCAACCCCAGCACCGTAGTTAGAATAGTCTGCCTTAGCGCCTGTACTATCAGTGGCAGAAACACTAATTACGTTGGGATAACGAGCAGGATAAGAAGCAGCATTTTGGGAAGCATTACCAGCAGCAGCAACAACCACAACTTTTTTCTGAATAGCGTAATTAATTGCCTCCTGCATCATCTTACTTTCACCGCCGCCACCTAAACTCATGTTGATAACATCCGCACCATTATCAGCAGCATACTTAATGGCTTCGGCAATATCGGAGACTGTGCCGCCTCCTCCCTCACTTAAAACCTTCAGGGGCATAATTTTGGCTTCGTAAGCAATTCCTGCTGTCCCATAATTGTTATTCGTAGATTGAGCAATAGTGCCGGCGACGTGAGTACCATGTCCATTGTCATCATCTGCTCTATCTCGGTCAGCAACAAAATCATATCCTTTGACGAATTCTGTTAATTTAAGATCCGGTACTTTACTAACTCCAGTATCGATAACGGCGACGACTATGCCACTTCCTTTGGTCTCTCGCCAAGCAGACTCTACATTGATGCTGCGAAAGTTCCATTGTTTGCTGTAATAAGGGTCGTTAGGGGTGTCAAACTTACGATATTGGTAATTTGGTTCTATGTATTCCACATCCTTGATTAGAGGAGAATGGCGTAGTTTCTTTAATAATTTGCGATCGCCTTTCACAATATAGGTACGATCTTTAATTGAGAAAATGCTATTTAAGTTAGGCTGATGTTCGTACTTGAGTTTAATGTCTGCTAATTCTTGACTAACCTCAGTGGTAGGAATGTTCTCCTTGAAATCAATAATTAGCGAATCGAATTCTCCTTGCTTCGCCAACCCAGAAAAATTAAGGATGGCGAACATTAAGCCCACAAGAAACAAACAACCTAACAACCACTTTCTCATGATGACTTTCCCAGAATGTTCTTAAGATCAATCTTACTAAATAAAATTTTAATTAATAATTAGCAAATTATGCCAGTTTATATTTATTGGGGTGAAGATGAATTTGCGATCGCTAAAGCAGTTAAGCAGCTACAAACTGAACTTTTAGACCCCAACTGGATTCAATTTAATTATCATCAATTTGAGGACGATCAGCCAGAGGCAATGATTGCAGCTCTTAACGAAGTTTTGACCCCACCCTTTGGAATGGGTGCAAAATTGGTATGGGTGCAAAATGCTAATGCTCATCTCCAATGTTCTGCTGAACTATTGGCAGAATTAACGACAACCCTCCCAATCATTCCCGACAATGAATACTTATTGTTGACTAGTAATAAAAAGCCAGATGGTCGCTTAAAATCTAGCAAGCTTTTCAAGAAGTTTGGCGAAATTAAAGAATTTAGTCTTATTCCCTACTGGAATGAGCGTGCCCTTGAAGATAATATCCGCCAAATAGCTCTAGAAAATAAAGTCAAACTATCTAATTCAGCAGTCAAAGTTTTAAGAGATTTTATTGGTAATGACACCAGAAGTTTGTGGAATGAGCTAGACAAACTGAGTATTTATAACCATTATAATTTCAATCAGATTATCGATGCAGATGCAGTTAATAACCTAGTCATTTGTAATACTCAAAATAGTATCAAGCTAGCTGAAGCAATCAGGAATTGTGATGTAGAAACTGCTCTATCTTTAGTTAACGATTTATTAGTTCGTAATGAGCCTGCTCTAAAAATCATGGCTACTCTAGTCAGGCAATTTAGAACTTGGATGATGGTTAAAATCGTTTGGGAATCAGGAGAACACAATTTTAGTGCGATCGCAAAAATCGCAGAAATTCCTGGTAATCCTAATCGAATCAAATACATACTTGACGATCTTAAAGATCTTTCTGGTCAGCAACTAATTTCCATATTTCCTCTGCTTGTAAATTTGGAATATCAACTAAAACGAGGAGCTAATTCTCAAGAAATTTTGCAAACAAAAATCATAGAAATTTGGCAACTTTTATCTCAATAATTATTTATTTTTTAGTCAAATAAGTATTTTTCACTATTGTGAAGATTTAATGAAGTTTTAGTAAATTAAGTGTATCTACCGAGAAAATATAGTATTTTTTATATAGTAGCTACCGCTCATTTTAATAAATTACTAATAATTCATTATTCATCCATTTTTTTAAATCTTCTTTTATTTACCAAAGTTCGGTTTAGTATCTAATTCCTTCAAGAATTCAGGCAAGTTGAATTGGCGTCATAATAGTGAAGTATTTATTTTTAAAAATAGAAATTATCGCAACTAGTTTGGTCCTTGCTTTAATTGTTATTTCTACAGCCCCTGCTAAATCAATTGCTTTATGGTGGGATCTAGAATTTTTTGATGCGCAGGGCACTAAGGTTGGCGATGGAGAATTCAGATATGATCTGAATTCTGAGAAAGAGATTGAATATCAAGGTCCACTCGAAAATGAATCTATAGTAATTGACTTCTCTTATAACTATGATTTGTTATCAGAAAGTTTGTTTCATGATAGTTGGCAGCTCAAAAGAGTCAGCTTTAATGACTTTATTTGGTGGAGAACTCAATTTAGTGCAGTCAAACAAACGGCAACATTAGTATCAGTGAGAACTGTTTATCCTTACAACAAAAGTTCAAGCCAATCTAGTTTTAGCCAGAGCAAATTCGTTGATTTATCTTTGCCAATTAAAGCTTCACAGATAGTTCCTCCACAGCCCTTTGAGCTTGATTTCCAGCCAGTAGATAATCTAGAGCAACCTCAAGAATTTGAAGGTACGTGGACAGCTAATTTGCGTACTGGAGATGTCACTCAGCTTGATCTGGTTGATATGCCAGTTAGTAAACCGACAAAAGATGAGGTACTTAATCCTGAACCTTTGGCGATCGTCAGTTTTATTGTGACAACTATGATTGGAATATTTTTGCGGAAATCTTCTCAATCTGATGATTAATAGTTTGTTGATTTTGTTTGAATCTATCCTGGAAAAGTTAGGAATTCTGAGTTCTGAGCTTGCTGGTTCTCGATTTGCCTAGCTGTTCAAACTAACTAAATTCTGAATTGTTTGAATTTTGGTAAATCCGAACTGACGCTAATTTAGTTTGCAGCTAATTTCTCTGAAACATTAAACATCTCCCTAGAATCTGCAAATCTTCAAAAGATTCTTACTTAGCTAGATATTGTGAGGTATTCTCAAAATTCCCAGTTAAAATACCTAGTTAATTAAGGAAGCATTGCACGATGATTAAGAATGATGCTTGGATTAAGCAGATGGGTAAAGAAGGAATGATTACTCCTTTTGAGTCCAAATTAATACGTCATAAAGATAGTTTGGCGGTTATTTCTTATGGCTTAGGTAGTTATGGATATGACATTCGTCTTTCTCCCTCAGAGTTTCGAATCTTCCGCCATGTTCCAGGAACGGTTGTCGATCCTAAAAATTTTAATGCTGACAATTTAGAACCTTCTCCGCTTCGAGAAGATGAAAATGGCAGCTACTTCATTTTGCCTGCCCATTCTTATGGTTTGGGTGTAGCGCTAGAAAAGCTAAGTCTGCCTGACTATATTACCGTGCTTTGTATTGGCAAAAGTTCTTACGCTAGGGTAGGAATAATTGCTAATTTGACTCCTGCTGAGGCTGGTTGGCGAGGACATTTGACTCTAGAGTTTTCTAACTCATCGAGTGCTGATTGTCGAATTTATGCAAATGAGGGTTGTTGTCAGCTTCTATTTTTGGAAGGTGAACCTTGTGAGGTTAGCTACGAGCAACGCAATGGCAAATACCAAGATCAGCCAGAAAAGGTTGTTTTTTCTAGAGTTTAGGATTGGGATATGCATTGTAAAGAGAAGTGGCGATCGCTAGTGAATTATGACGATCGCCAAAAATAATCAAAAATAGTAACTGAGATTATTTAAATCTTGCTTATCTCTAAGATTAATAGTTAATTATCTTAACTATATAAATAGCACTACTAAGCGCCTTTCTGGTTGCAGCAAAACTTCCCAACTAAACGATTAATAATTACTTAGCCAGTAATTATAGGAATCAGGACTAATTACTGTTTAGCAGTTTTAGCCTTAGCTGTAGTTTTCTTGGCTGTAGTCTTTTTAGCGGTAGTTTTCTTTTTAGTAATTGCCTTGGCTTTAGTAGTAGATTTCTTAGCTGTAGTCTTTTTGGCAGTAGTAGATTTTTTGGCTGTGGTTTTCTTTTTGGTAGTTTTTTTCGTTGCCGCCTTATCTGCAATCAAAGCGATCGCAGCTTCGAGGGTAATTGACTCAACAGTCTCCCCTTCAGGTAAACCAACATTAATATCATCATGCTTGATATAGTCACCATGGGGTCCTTTATAGAGATTAATTGGCTCTTTGCTCTCAGGATGAATACCCAACTCGCGCAACGGTTTTTTCTTACGACTACCACGAGCTCTTTTTGGTTGAGCTAACAACTCTAATGCTTGCTCAAAATCAATCTCCAAGACATTCCCCATGTCTTTTTTCAGAGAGCGATAGTCTTTTTGAGTTTTCTTCGAGCCTTCTGGCTTAAATTCATGGACAATATAAGGACCATAAAAACCAATACTCGCTTTAACTTTTCCTCCAGTTTCAGGATGCTCACCTAATAGTCGAGGTAAAGATAGATATTTGACCGCAACATCAAAGTCGGCTTCTTCTGGTTTGATCGTATCGGGGAGAGATACCATCTTAGGGCGTTTATTGGTTTCCGTCTTTTCGCCAAGTTGGAAATAGTGACCATAAGCACCTTCCCGTAAATAAATTGGTTCTTTCTTGTCAGGATGAATCCCTAGCCTAATAAGAGTCAAATACTTAATTGCTGTTTCTAAGGTGACATCCTCTGGTTTAACTTTTTTAGGTAAAGAGGCAACTCTAGGAGTGGGATTATCATCATTTTTCAACCCCAGTTGCACATAAGGACCGTAAGGGCCATTCATTACATAAATAGGTTCACCAGTCTCTGGAAATAAACCTAACTTATCAGGGCCTTCAATTTTTTGGCGAACGATCGCCGCAATTTGTTCGGAATTTAAATCTCCAGGGGTAATATCTTTGGGAATCGAAGCTTTGATTACTTCCTCGTCACCATGAGGATACTCAATGTAAGGACCGAATTTACCGATCCTAACTTTTGCCTCAATGTTGTCTAAGCGAATCGTTTTGGCTGTATCAATATCAATATCGTTGGCTCGAACTTGAACCTGGGTTTCTAGCCCAGCATCACCTTTATAAAAATCTTTGAGATAGGGCAGCCATTTCACCTTGCCGATCGCAATATCATCTAGGGTCTGTTCCATTTTGGAAGTAAACTTTAAATCCACAAGATCGCCGAAATGGTCTTCTAGCAAACTAGTCACGGCAAAAGCAGTAAAGCTAGGAACTAGAGCCTTACCCCTTTTTTGCACATACTCCCGAGCAATGACGGTGTTGATAATGCTGGCGTAGGTACTTGGTCTGCCAATTCCTTCTTTTTCGAGAGTTTTGACCAAAGAAGCTTCGGTATAACGAGCAGGAGGCTGGGTATCGTGGCCCAAAGCAGCTAGATCCTGACAAGTGGGATTGTCGCCGATTTGGAGAGGCGGTAAGAAAACTTCCTGGTTATCAATCGCCGCATCAGGGTCATCCGAACCCTCAACATAAGCACGGAAAAAACCATCAAAATCGATTTGTTTCCCTGAAGAGCGAAATACTGCGTCTTGCACCGTAATGCTAACCCCAATTTGAGTTAGTCTTGCTTCTGCCATCTGACAAGCAACAGTGCGCTTCCAAATTAGGTCATATAGTTTAAATTGTTTTTCGACTAAACCAGTTTCTTTAGGTGTTCTAAAAGTGTTCCCTGCTGGACGAATCGCCTCGTGAGCTTCTTGGGCACCTTTGCTTTTAGTGGTGTACTGTCTAACTTCTGGGCTGAGATATTTTTTGCCGTATTTTTGCTCAATACAGGATCTAGATGCAGCGATCGCTTCTTGAGAGAGATGAACCGAATCAGTCCGCATATAGGTAATAAAACCTTGCTCATAAAGCTTTTGCGCAACACTCATCGTTTCCCGAGCAGACATCCCTAATTTACGGTTAGCCTCTTGTTGCAAAGTTGAGGTAGTAAAAGGAGGAGACGGTCTTCTTTTAACTGCCTTTTCATCACGCTTACTAACTGTCCAAGTGTCGGCGGTAATTCTTTCTTGTAGGGCGATCGCTTCGGTTTCACCCAGCAAGACAACATCTTTGCCCTCAATAATCCGACCAGTGTCAGGATCAAAATCAGCGCCAATTGCTAACTTTTTGCCACCTAAGGTAACCAACTTTGCCTTAAAATCTGAGCTATCAAAGTTCAAAGCCGCTTCCAAATCCCAATAACTACCAGATTGGAAAGCACGACGCTCTCGTTCACGACTAACAATGAGGCGCACAGCTACCGATTGCACCCGACCAGCCGACAGGTTAGCACCAATCTTTTTCCAGAGTAGAGGGGATAAAGTATAGCCATACAGCCGATCCAAAATTCTTCTGGTTTCTTGAGCATGGACTAAATCACGATCAATATCACGACAATCTTCAAGAGCTTTTTGAATCGCTTCTTGGGTGATTTCATGAAAGACCATTCGCTTAACCGGAACTTTAGGCTTTAAAAGTTCCAAAAGATGCCAACTGATGCTTTCTCCTTCACGATCTTCATCAGTCGCCAGAATTAACTCATCTGCACTTTTTAAAGCTTTCTTTAATTCTTTGACTACTTTTTCCTTAGTTTTAGGAATCACGTAGATAGGCTCAAAGTTATTTTCTACATTGATCGCCAAATTCTTCCAAGCTTTACCCTTATATTCAGCAGGAACTTCTTTGGCTCCAGCAGGAAGATCACGAACATGACCCATTGAAGCTTCGACTTGATAGTCACTGGGTAAATAATTACGAATCGTGCGAGCTTTAGTAGGAGATTCAACAATAACTAGAGTTGACATAGATCAGAATTAAAGTAAGTAACGCAGTAAAATAAACAGATATTCGGTATTTTTTTGGTTTAAATCAAAGTTATGCCCCTAATCTATAGTTATAGTCCTTATCGACTAAAATATCAGATCTAACTCTGAGCATATGCTTAAAATTGCTCTGGGGCAGCTTGCACTTGTACAGTAAGCGTACCCATAAACAAAATCCAAATTAAGAAAACTTAAATTAAGTGATATTCAACATTTACCATTAGTAACTACCTTTTTGCCATCTCTGTTGGCGATCTTTTAACCTCAAGAATTAAACACCTAGCAGGTTACAATCCTCTGTAAAGCTTTTTAAATTCTGAATTCAATTCAGCATACTTCATCTACTACTCAAGAACTTATGGATTTTTCTAGTAATGTTGCCAGTCAGCTTAATGCAGGTGCCATTTTGCCTGAAGGCATCGTAATTATTACCTTGATGCTCGTCCTTGTCATTGATTTGATTTTGGGTCGTAGCTCAGCTCGCTGGTT
>CALKUU010000349.1 GCA_937996665.1 uncultured Xenococcaceae cyanobacterium
GAAGGTAAAGCGAAAAAACTTTGGGATCTCAGCTCAAAATTAGTTGGGTTAAATCAGCCTGTAGCTACTAGTTAGATTTTTAAAGTTAGTCAATAATTTGCTAGAGATGGATATTGTAATGATGTCCATCTTTTTTGATGAAATTAGACAGTCGCTTTAACAATAGTTCGGACATATTTAATCTTTTCAAGGGTCTAATTCCCCGTCCGCTTGCGGCGAGGATAGGGATTTTAGCGACTCGAAAATTTACTTTCTAAACGAGAGAATAGGGGTATGGGAGCTTTGGCTTCAACAAGAAATTAATGGTTTTCAGGCTCTTTATAAAAAACTGTCCGAAGTATTGTTTAAGCTCGGGATAAAGAATTGTTTTTGACTGTGATTTCTAGTTGCTTCAAGGTATTATATATCGTTGCTGTTCCGTGCTTTGGTAGATTTGCTCACTTCGTTCTGCCAGGGTTGCGTCCTTATTCGCTGCTATTCGCTTAGTTAGGATTGCTCAATGCTCTTCTTGGAGCTTTGGTAAAGCCTAGTTCAATTTAACTTTCGAAGTTACTTGCTCAATTTTTGAATCAAGCTTTTATCTACACTAAATTGTTGTCAAAATTTCTTTATGAAATTACTTCTCTGTCATAGATATCGAATATGTTTTTATTGCAAATCTCTTAACTATGCTTTATTAATTGAGCATATTGGTTTGTAGTTGCTTATCACTATATAACTTGTGATGTACTTTGATTTCCTTAAAAAGGCTATATCCAAAAGGTCTAATTAATTACTAACTCGACAGAGAAAATCGTAAAAATTTAATATCTAAAACATAGTATTTAAGACTCTTTTAACCCTTTTTGAGATTGGTAATTTATTTTTTTTACATATAGATATAACTTTTGAGTTTATTTAGGGAACTCTATCTGATATGGGGTGGTATTAAGTATTAGTCAAATACGATCGAAATCATTTCAATTTTAGATAGGAAACTTTCAATGACGACTGTCAAAAATGGAATTAGTAATACTCGTAAACGAATTCCACAATTCAACGCTAGTAAGCAACTCGAGTTTTTTGAGTCTTTAAAAAACACTAAATTTAGTGGTCAATTGGCGATCTCGGACTCTAACGATAATTCTTGGATGTTTTATTTATATCTGGGAAGGATTGTTTATGCTACTGGAGGAATTCACCCGACTAGGCGTTGGCGAAGGAACTTAGTTTCCTATTGTCCTCAAAGGTTAGCCCATTTTGATGAGATTCAAGAAGAATTATTGAAAGTTCCTGAAGAAGCTTGTCGTATTTCTTGGGAATACAAACTTTTATCCTTATGGATTGATCAAAATAAGATTACTAGAGAGCAAGCTGCAAGAGTCATTAAAGCTCATGTCATAGAGATTTTATTTGACGTGACTCAGACTATGGAAGTGTATTGTGAGACGATCAAAAATAATTTAATTTCTACTCGTTTAATTTTGATTGAGCCAGAGCCAGTGATAAATGAGGCTCATAAACTTTGGCAGTCATGGCAATCTGCAAAGGTTGCAGATCGCTCACCTGACAGTGCCCCAATTATTCGTCAACCAGAAGCTTTAAGGCAAAGAACTTCTCCTCAGGTATTTCAGAATTTGAGTCAACTACTTGATGGCAAACAGTCTTTACGAGATCTCAGCATTAGAATGAGACGTGATTTTGTCACTGTTACTCGATCTTTACTACCTTATATTCAGTTAGGTCTAGTTCAGTTGATTAAGCTTGATGATATTAGTTCTCCTGTTTCCCCTATTATTGCTGATCGATTTTCCAAAAATGACAATTCGAATAGAGTTTTAATTGCTTGTATCGATGATAGTCCTGCAATTTGTCAGACTATGGAGCAAATTGTCATCTCGGCTGGATACAAGTTTATTAGTGAAATGGATGGTTTAAGAGCGATCGCTGTGTTGTTGAGTCGGAAGCCAGATCTGATTTTTTTAGATCTAATTATGCCTAACACTAACGGCTACGAAATTTGTACCCAGCTTCGTAAACTTTCATTTTTTAAAAATACTCCTATTGTGATCGTGACTGGCAATGACGGTATTGTTGACCGAGTTCGTGCCAAAATGGCTGGTTCTACGGATTTTATTAGTAAGCCAATCAATAGTGAAATTGTCATTAATACTGTTAATAAATATTTGAAGAAAAAAGCATGATTTTTAACTGACAATATTTTCGGTTGTATGACAGGTATCTTGATTTGTTAGTTACCAAGAACCAAAAGGGAACTATAAGTATTAATGAAATGAATCGAAACTTATAGAGTCCAACAAAAAAAATTTCTTATAGGTTGAAAAAATTATGATGGGAAATGCCCTGATTGTTGATGATTCTGCGACGGAAAGAGCGATATTAGCTAGTTGTTTAAAAGAACTTGGTATTAATGTTTCTTTAGCAAAAAGTGGAGAAGAAGCCTTAGAAAAAATTGCGATAGGACTACCTGACTTAATTGTTTTAGATATTGTTTTGCCTGGTCGAAGCGGATTTGAAATATGCCGAGAACTTAAAGGAGCAGAAAATACTCATAATATTCCAATTATTCTTTGCTCTACTAAAGATACTGATATGGATAAATTTTGGGGAAAGAAACAAGGTGCTGATGCTTATTTACCCAAACCAATTAATCAAGAAGAATTGGTTGAAAAGGTTAAGCAACTCATGAAAAGTATCTAGCTATATTTATATTTTATAGCTATTTGACAATATATAAAAAATATTTTTAATTTTATTCTATGTCGTCAGAATCCAATAATTCTGCTTTAGCAATAAAGCATAAAAACAAACAAAAAAAACAATTTTTACGCTTTTGTTTGGAGCCAGAAACTACAATTATGTTGCCAATTGATCAGGTAACTGAAGTATTAAAAATTCCTCTCAAAAAAATTGTACCAATCTCACAAATGTCGGTCTGGACAATGGGGGTTTATAATTGGCGCGGCGAAGTATTGTGGATGGTAGATTTGGGACATTTACTTGGCTTGGGTACTTGGCAAGAGCAACAAATTAATCATGCTGACGCCACTGCTATTATTTTATCTTCTCCTTCTGGTTCAAAGGCTCAGGGGTTGCAAAGAAAAAGTATCGGACTAATTATTAACAAAGTGGACGATATTGAGTGGTGCGATCCCGAAGAAATAAAATTTGATCTTCCTTCTACTATTACTCCAACCTTGAAATCTTTCTTAAATGGATATTGGTTAAAACCTGAACAAGGAATTATTTTTATTGTAGATGGACAAGCGATTTTTCGCTCTATCTCTTAATCCTAATTAGGTTTTCTTCTAGATATTAAAATCAATATTTTAAATTTTATTTTTTTGCTATTTGAATAATATTTATTCGATTTCTCCTGTATAGAAAAGTATCAACCTATTGTTTCAGATAAGTGACATTACTATGCTTAATCAACAGTCTTCTCAAGTAAAAAAACTTTATCGTATTCCTCTCAATTCTAAAACTAATTTCATTTCTTGGTTTAGTGTCGGAGCCTTAGCTTTTGTTGTTTGTTCTGGCGGTTTAATTCTGCGTGAGAGTTTACAAAGGCAGTTAGACGAGCAGGTAAGTTCTCAACTCTCAGTTGCTGATATTCAATACAATATCAAAATTGACCAAATGGGTTTTGGATTTAGAGGTCAGTCTGATAATGCTGCGATTATTGCTGCGACTCGTGATCATAAGCGAGGAAATAAGATATCTGCTGATTTGAGAAAACAAATAAAAAGCATATTGGGCAATGAACTGACAGCCCGCGAAATTGAGTATGCGACTTTGGTCGGTAATGACCGCAGAATTATTGTCAATGCTAATCAAGAACGTGTCGGTCAACTTTTTGACCCCAATGGTTTGGTGACTCAGGCATTTAAGACAGGATTACAAGTTAAGAGTAGTGAAATAATTAATTGGTCAGAGATTTCCCAGGAAAATCCACCCTTAATCGAAAAATTGCAGCAGGGAGATAACTTAATTCGCTATACGGTTACTCCTGTTAAGGATAATCAAGGTAAGGAAATTATTGGGGCTTTAATTTCTGGAGATGTCGTTAATGAAAAGTCTTCTATCGTCGTTGATTCTGTTCGAGCCTTCAATGATAAAGATGGTTATAGTGCCGTTTATTTGAAGGGTTCTACTGGTGAATTCAAATTGGCAACTTCTTTTCTCGAAACCGAAGAAGAGGGGATTGGGACACAAATCTCTTTGTCGGATCAAAAGATTTTAGATAAGGCGATCGCCGATGTTGATGGAATTGCCATATCTCAAACTGAAGTCAATGGGAACAAGTATATTCTTGCTGCTAAAGCGATTACTAATAGTAAGAATGAAGCTATTGGGGTGATTATGTATGGCACACCTGCTAGCTCGTCTATTTTGAATAAAAGTATTTTAGCTCAAGTAATCTTGGCTTTAATTGCTATGGTCGTCACCTTATGGCTAACTCGTTTGTTAACCAGGGCAATTTCTGAGCCAATTCAAGAGTTGCAACAAATTACTCAAGAATTTTCTGAAGGTACTATTTCAGCTAGAGCTAAGGTTTATTCCCACGATGAAGTCGGTTTATTGGCTTCGACTTTTAATGGTTTGGCTGATTCGATTGAAATGAGTAAAGAGCAATTAAACAATGAAGTAAAACGCTCTCATATTCTCAAGGAAATTGCTCTAAACGCTGGGGAATCTAGTGATAAAGAATCAATCTTTCAGATTATGGTTGATAGTGCGAGAAAAGCCGTTGATTGCGATCGCGTTATCTACTGTAAATTTGATGATGGTCTAGACGGTACCGTTATTGCTGAGTCTCTTGATGAGCACTTAAATTCTGCTTTAGGTTCGGAAATACAGCAGTCTTATCTAATTGAGAATTCACCTGAAGATTATCAACAAGAAATGATTAAGGTGGTCTCTGATCTTGAATCTTCAGGCTTAAGCGATGCAGAAATTGGCTACTTAGGGTCACTTTCTATTCAATCTTATGTAGTTATTCCCGTTTTTGAAGGAGACGAATTATCTGGGTTGCTAATTGTTTGTCAATGCAATCAAGCAAGAACTTGGGACGAGAATGATACTAGTATCCTAGAACAAATAGCTCAGCAATCTGGTACTTCACTAGAGAAATTTGATTTGTTGCAGAAACAAAAATTGGTACAAATCAAGGAGCGAAAAGCAAGAGAGAATTTACAGCAGCGAGCCTTAGAATTGTTGATGGAAGTTGATCCTGTTAGTCGTGGCGATTTGACCATTCGTGCTCAGGTTAAAGAGGATGAAATTGGTACTATTGCCGATTCTTATAACGCTACTATCGAAAGTCTGCGGAAGTTGGTTAATCAAGTAAAAACTTCAGCTAGTTTAGTTTCTACTACTACCAGTGAAAAAGAGACCTCAATTCAAGAGCTTTCTCAAGGTGCTTCTGAGCAAACCAAGGAAATTGGAGCGGCAATTGAAAGAATTAATTTAATGGCAACTTCGATTAAAGCTGTAGCCGCCAATGCAGAGGAAGCTGAAGATGCAGTTCGCCAAGCCACCGAAACAGTTAAGGCTGGGGATCAGGCGATGGATCGTACGGTAGAAGGTTTTAAAGCAATTCGAGAGACCGTAGCCGAAACCGCTAAAAAGGTTAAACGACTTGGTGAGTCATCTCAAAAAATATCTAAGGTAGTTAACTTAATTAGTAGCTTTGCCGATCAGACTAATCTGCTTGCCTTAAATGCTTCGATTGAGGCTGCTCACGCAGGAGAAGAAGGACGAGGTTTTGCTGTTGTTGCCGATGAAGTCCGTTCTCTGGCAAGACAATCGGCAGAAGCTACTGCTGATATTGAATCCTTAGTAGCAGAAATTCAGTCGGAGACAAATGAAGTGGTTGCGGCTATGGAATCAGGTACAGAACAAGTTGTAGCCGGGACAAAACTAGTTGATGAAACTCGTTCTTCTTTGACTCAGATTGCCGATGTGAGTGCCCAAATTGATGCCTTGGTTAGGGCGATCGCTGAAGCCACTGTAGAACAATCTCAAGATTCAGAAATTGTGAGTAAAACCATGACTCAAGTTGCTAGTATTTCTCACAAAACGGCAACGGAGGCGGAGGAAGTTTCTGTTTCTTTCAAAGAATTATTAATGGTTGCTCAAATCCTTCAAGAAAGTGTTGCCAAGTTTAAGGTGAACTAGTCTTGATTGTTTCTCTTTTTGTTATAGCTATCATCCTTAATTTCGCAAACTCATGGCTAAAAAATTTCCTCAACAAAGCTTACAAAATCAGGATTTGGCAGCTTCTCTTAATCAATCTCAATTCTTAATTAGTCAATCTAAAGCAAATTGGTGGCGAAAAATTGGTATTCGTTGGCAAACTATTATTTTGGCGATCGCTATGGGAACTCTTCCCGTAGCTACATTAGGTTTACTTTCCTATCGTGTTGCCAACAAATCAGTTACAGATCAAGTCGTCACTATTAAAGAGACTTTAGCTATCGAGCCGCAGAATAATCAAAAGCTAGTTGTTGCACCCCAAAGACAACTTGCTCTTACCTATTTGTTGGTAACGTCACTAACTTCTGTTTTGGTTGGAGTGATCGCTTATTTTCTGGCTAAGTTGATGACTCGCCCAATTTTGAAAAATGCTACGACCTTAGCTGAAATTGCTTCGGGAAACTTGAAAGCTCGTGTTGCAATTGAAGGGCATGATGAGCTGGCTCAACTAGCTAACAATGTTAATCAGGTAGCCGAGCAACTAGAAAAATTGTCTGTGAGTCAAGATCTATTGGCAAAACAGGCTCAGCTTTTACAGCAGACTGTTCTCGCTTTAACCGAAATAGATGATCCAGAAGCGATTTGGTTGGTTGTTCTAGATAAGATCAGAATTGGTTTAAAAGTTGCTGGGGTTAGTTATTTTAGCTATGAACTGAATCAAATTACGGAAGAGTCATTAGATCCTGGTGCAACTTCCGTGCTAGGAGAAGAAATTTTTAATCGTAATGTTCTTGGCGCTTTTAGACAATCAGGGAATGAAGCTATTTGTGCCTTTAATGACTTTGCCGATGTTGATTTATCTTCTCCTCAATTAGCTAAGTTTGATGCTAATTCGATTGAATCCTGTGCGATTGTCGAAATTGAGCAGCAAGAAACTCCTCGTGGTTTACTCATCGCTCATAACAAACTATCTTCTGAGCCTTGGTCAGATTCTCAACTTGATTTTCTGCGGCAAATGGCTACGCAAATTAACTTTACTTTGAACCGACTAGATCTTTCTCGACAACAAAAGAACATTCAACTCAAGGAAAAACAAGATAAGGAGCAACTGCAAAGAAGCGCATTAGAGTTATTACAGCAAGTTGAGCAACTTAACCAAGGAGATTTAACGATTCGAGCTGTTGTTACCGAAGATGAAATTGGCACAATCGCCGATTCTTATAATTCGACAATCTACAATCTTCAAAAGCTAGTCACACAGGTTAAAAATGTTGCTTATGAGGTGGAACAAAACGTTGGCGATAATCAAGAAATTATTAATAAATTAGCCACTGAAGAAATTCAGCAAGCTCAATCGATCAATCAGACGATGGAACAAATTGAGAGCATGAATGCTTCTATTCATGAGGTTTCTCAAAGTGCATCCCAAGCAGAACAAATTGTTAAACAAGCTAATTTAACAATACTTGATGGTGATCACAAGATGAATCAAGCTGTGACTCAGATAAGTGCTTTGCAGAATACTGTTGAACAGACCGAGCAAAAAGTTAAGTTACTGGGTGAATCTTCTCAGGAGATTTCTCAAGTTGTTAATTCGATTGGTCGTTTTGCCGCTCAAACTCATTTGCTGGCGCTAAAAGCTTCCATCGAAGCTGCTCGGGCTGGAGATCAGGGTAAGGGTTTTGCCACCATTGCTGATGAAGTTCGATCTCTAGCTACTCAATCGGCAACTGCAACTGCTGATATTGAAAACCTTGTTGCCAGGATTCAACTAGAGACCAATGAGGTTGTTGCGGCTATGGCAGAGGGAACTAAGCAAGTTAGTAGTGGTACTCAATTAGTTCAGCAAACTCGTCAGGGTCTTGATCAAGTGACCCAAGCCAGCAATGAGATTAGTCTTTTAATTGAGGCGATCGCTAGTTCTGCACAGGGACAATCAGATATTTCTGATCAAGTAAGCCAAAATATGTCCCAGGTAGTAGCTAAAGCCAAAGTTAATTCTGAGTCGGCAACTCAGATATCGAGTAAAATCGAAAATCTTTTGGCAGTAGCCAATAAGTTACAAACTAATGTTGATCAATTTAAAACCTAGAATCGGTTTAGCCTAATCATGTCTCTCAATCCCGAAATTCGCGATCAAGCCTACCAATTTTTTATTGAAGAAGCAGGAGAACTTCTACAAGTCCTCGAGGATGGTTTAGTAACTCTCAAGGAGGATCATAGTACTTCCAAAGTTCACGAATTAATGCGGGCAGCTCACTCTCTTAAAGGTGGAGCTGCTAGTGTTGAATTGGACACGATTAAATTAATTGCTCATCGTCTTGAGGATTTTTTTAAGGCTCTTTACAGCGATCAGGTTAATTTTGATAATCAGCTAGAAAGCTTATTTCTGAAAGCTTTTGATGGTCTTAGAGATCCCCTTGTTGAACAGATGGAGCAGGGTGAGTTTGATGAGGAAGAAGCCTTACTCAATGTCGCACCTGTTTTCGATGAATTGGAGGAAATTTTAGGAGAGGCGCTTAAGGAAGCTGATAGTTATATTCCTAGCGCTACTGATTTGGGTGTCGATATTGTTGAATCTATTTTTGATATTGATGTTCAACAATCATTAGAACACCTCGTTTCTGTAACTAATAATCCGTCACTTTTTGATATCGCTCAAGAACTACAAGCGCAGCTTGAAGTATTGAGTGGATTTGCTGAGCTTTTTAATTTACCTGGATTTGGCGAGATTATTGAGCTGGGAACTATTGCTGTAAGTACTGCACCGCAACGGGCATTAGAAATTACTCAAATTGTGATCGATGATTGTCAGCAATCTAGAGAACTTGTTTTGGCTGGCGATCGCGCTCAGGGAGGGTCACCTTCTCCAGCTTTGATCTTAATTTCTAGAGGTGAGTCTACCGAATCTGAGTTAAATTCTACCGAATTAACTGCAGATGAATTAACAAATGCAGACGAAAATATCTTGGATGTTTTTGGTTCAATCGAGGTTGCTGATTCCAATACTGTTGATATTGCTGAGAGTTCAGAGCCGGCTGAGGCAATCGAGGATTTATTTGGTAACGATTTCACTGCAAATACTGTCTCTGGTAAAGAGAAAATAGATGACATGACTTTGAGTAGGATCTTTTCTCATGAAGGTCTTTTTGGCGAGTCTGAGTCAGCTAATTCAGCAAGTATGGATTCTGAAGAAGAAGCCTATTTTTCTGAGGATGGGGTGAATTGGCAAGATGATGAGGCGATGGTTTGGTCTGAAGCTGAAGAGAATGTCGAAAATTTGTCTGAAGATCAAAGTGTGTTCTCTAATTTTGCTGAAGATGAAAAAGATGCTGTTATTGATTGGGGTGACATTTCTTCAGAAGATCCTAACTCCCAGTCTAATGAAGCTGGAGATGTAGCAATCCTAGATAATTTGGGTTTATCTGAAAATATTTTTGAAGATATTCCTGATCATGATTCTGTGGATGATTCTGAAGCTAAAGTTCTGGCTTTAGGTGCCAAAATCCTAGATGGTAAAGTTGCTCCTTCTTCCTCAGAATTTTCTACAGACTTTACAGATAATCTCGACGAAGTTATCTCTTTTGAGAAGGAGCTTGTCAATACAGAACTAGAAGCTGATAAAGAAGAAGATCCAATAATTAGTGAAGATATCCAGCAATCTCAAGTTAAATTAGAAGTAGAAGAATCATCTACATTTACCGCTCCAGAAAATCTTGAAAATGCTCTCAATTCAATTCCCGAAATTTTTGAGCAACTACCTTCTGCTGATGCTGATCAGATTTTAAAAAGTGGGTTGTCAAAATCTGTAGAGGCTTTAGCTCAAAAAGCTAATCGTTCTAAATCTAAAGCGAAATCGGCTAAAAAAGCTCCTTTGGGTAATCAATTAAGTGTCCGTGTCGATTTAGATCGTCTGGAACGGATGAATAATTTGATTGGTGAGTTGGTGATCAATCGTAATAGTTTGGCTTTGCAAAACGAACAGTTACAACTCAATGTCAAAAATCTATCCAAGAAATTTATTCGTTTTCGAACTGTAACGAGTAAACTGCGGGAGATTTCTGATCGGATGTTGGTAGAGTCGGAATCTTCTATCGATAAGTCTTTTTCTCCAGAAAATACAGAGTTTGATTCTTTGGAGATGGATAGTTATAACCTTCTACAATTGGCATTGCAAGATATTCTTGAGGAAATTGCTCAGTTAGAAGAAGGTGCTGACGATATTTTCTTGTTTGCTAAGCAGTCTAGTCAGACTGTCGCTAACCAGAGCCAAATGCTTGGTCAAATGAGAGATGAGTTAATGTGGGCGAGAATGTTGCCTTTGGAGCAAATTCTGAAAAGATTTCCTCGTACTTTAAAAAATCTTTCTAATGAACATAACAAGCCTGTTGAGCTTGATTTGATAGGTACTAGTGTTTTAGTTGACAAGGCGGTTTTAGAAAAGCTGTATGATCCATTGTTGCATCTGCTCCGCAACGGTTTTGATCATGGAATAGAACCATCCTCAATTAGAAAAGCACAGGGCAAGCCTGAAGTTGGTAAAATTTCAATTCATGCTTACTATCAAGGAAATCAAACTGTTATTGAAATTAGTGATGATGGCAAGGGTTTAGATACCAGCAAAATTATCCAGAAAGCTGTAGAAAAAGGCTTGGTATCGGCTGATGATATCGCTAGTTTCTCTCAGGAACAAGTGTTTGATCTAATCTTTGAACCAGGATTTTCTACCTCAGAGAAGGTGAGTGAGATTTCTGGTCGAGGTATCGGAATGAATGTGGTGAAAGAGCAAATTGAGTTCTTAAAAGGCAGAATTTCGGTGGCATCGACTCCAGGTCAAGGAAGTGTTTTTACTCTGTCTTTACCTTTGACTTTGACCATTGCCAAATTATTAGTTGTTTCTTTGGGCGAAACGGCTTTTGCTCTTCCTTCTGATGGTATTGAGGAAATAATTGTTCCGAAATCCGATCAGATTAAATTGGCAGGCGGACAGAAATATTTGCATTGGAATGGAAATCTGGTTTCTATTTATAATTTAAAAGAAATCTTAGAATACAATTGCACAATTATTCCTATCGATAACAATAGTAAGGTGTTTGCTTCTGTGAATGCTCCTCAAGATTGGGCTTTTCCATTGTTGCTCTTGAGAAGAGGTAAAAAGTTTTTTGCTTTGGAAATTAATCGTCTTATTACAGAGCAGGAATTGGTTGTTAAACCATTTGGTAAGACCTTGACTCCTCCGAGCTACACCTATGGTTGCACAATTCTTGGTGACGGGACTCTGATTCCTGTAATTAATGGTGTCTCACTAATTCAGGATTTCTTAGGCGATTCTGATTCTGTGGCTAGTTCTGGGCGATCGCAGCCACAGTTAAATCTTGCTGTTGAAACATTAGGATCAGATTTGGCTGCTCCTCTCGATGTCAATCAGTCAAAGGTTGACGAAACCGTTGCAGACCAAAAAACTTTTAAGTCAGATAACTATCAACAAGTTATTGATAAAAGCACTGCCTCAATATCTGTAAAAACAATAATGGTTGTTGATGATTCAACCGCTTTAAGGCGAACAATGGCTTTGAGTTTGGAAAGGAAGGGTTATCGAATTATTCAAGCTAAAGATGGTCGAGATGCTCTGGAGCAACTTCGACAAAACTCCGGGGTGGATTTAATTGTTTGTGACGTAGAAATGCCCCATATGAATGGATTTGAATTTTTGGGAGTGAGAAGGAGAGATTCTGCACTTAAAGAAATTCCTGTAATTATGCTTACTTCTCGAAGTGGTATTAAGCATCGTAATTTAGCTGGTCAACTTGGCGCAGATGGTTATTTTACTAAGCCTTATGTTGAGGTTGATTTCTTGAAAGAACTGAGCAAAATTTTGAATGGTAAAGTTGCTTCTCAGCCACCAAAAAGATCTCCGTCTCAAGCACGAAAACTGGATCATAAAGATATTATTCTGATCGTTGATGATTCTTCTGCTTTGCGTAGAACAATGGCTTTGAGTTTAGAGCGCAAAGGATACCATGTTCTAGAAGCTAGAGATGGAGAAGAAGGTTTGGAGCAAATGAATCAAAACCCTAATATCGGGTTGGTAATTTGCGATATTGAAATGCCCAAAATGAATGGTTTCGATTTGCTCCGCGCTCGTCAAAAAAATTCCCACCTTCAAAAAATTCCCGTCGCTATGCTTACTTCTCGTAATAGCGAAAAACATCAAAATGTAGCTTTTGAGTTGGGAGCGAATGCTTATTTCACAAAACCTTATGTCGAGGATCCTTTTATTGCTGCAATTAAAAAATTAATTAAAAAAGATACGGTTAATGTGTTTTAGATTTGCTTTATAGTCGCTGGTAATAGTTATGAATAATCAAACCTTAGTAAATGCTAACTCGGAACTCAATGTTTCTTCTCGCGAAGATTCTGCGATTAGGTTGTTGGTTTTCTCAATTGATAAGTTAACCTTGGCTTTGCCTGTTCATCGGGTCAGAAAAGTTACTAAGTATTCACCTCTGTACGGTAGTGGATTGAGTCATGTGAATCTTACTCATTTTGGGGATCAGGAATTAACGGTTATCGATCTGCATCAAAAACTATTTAATTGTAGTCAAGATGATTTGAATCCCGATGGGGGCTATTTTATTGTGGTCAAATCCGATCAGACTCCTAATTCTGATCTGGAGGATGATTATTTAGGGATTAGAGCAATTGATGCACCAATTTTAATGGATGTTAGTTTGGAACATCTTAGAAGTTTACCGAAGAGCTATCGCTATGCTGATACTCTAGAGATTGCAAGTCATGTTGCAATTATTCCTGGAGACGATAATTCATCTAGTCAAACGATTTTTGTGCTTGATTTGGACTGTTTAATTTAAGATCGGTTGCAATTGGAGTAATTAGTGAGTGGTCAATTTCTGTTAACAAAAGCTTTAAAAGAGTGGGCGATCGCTGTTTCTGCTCTTGCTGCTGGGGAAACCATTTTGTTATTGCGTAAGGGTGGTATTAGAGAAGAGGGTAAGAAGTTTAAAGTTGCCTCCCAAAAACTTTGGCTTTATCCTACCTACGAGCATCAAAAAAGCCAATTACTGAAGTCTGAATATAGTTCTCAGGTTAGGGAAGTTCCTGTTGGTTGGCATCCCGAAAAGATTGCAATTCAAAGTTATGCAGAGATTACTCATACTTTAAGTGTTGAAAATTTAGTAACTCTTGAGAAAATATCACCTCATCATATTTGGACTCAGGAAATGTTGAGCGATCGCTTTAAATGGAAGCCTCAGCAACCTTTAACTGTTTTATTGCTTAAAGTTGCCAATTTAAATAGCCCAATAACTTTACCTTACGATCAGAGTTATGGTGGTTGTAAGTCTTGGATCGATCTGCAAGTACCTATTTGTACTCAAGATGTTATTCCAGTTTTAACGGAAGAAGCTTATCAGCAAGAAGTGCAGAAAATTATTGGGCTGCTTGATTAATTACAAAGCCACGCATTTTGCCTGGATTGAGCAATCCGTGTGGATCAACTTTGTGTTTAAAAGCGACTTTTTCTGGGTCTATTTGTTTATTTCCACCATCTTCGATCGTGTACTTATGGGGATCCGCTACAAACGCCCCATTTGTCTCATGAAAGTCAATAATTTCTTGTAGTCTTTGGGGCGTGGTGAATTTAAAGAGTTGTAACCCTGCTGGAATAACGCTTCCCCCTGATTTGAGAAATTCTAGATGAATCGCAATTTCATCCCCAAAATGCTCATACATTTGTTCGACTTTGGCGATTGAGAAGTAAAATGTTTGCAAATAGGTGAAACTGGGATCGACGCTACGAGCATGAAGGGTTGTATGATTCCAACAAAATTCTAAGAGGCTGGTACTTTTGGCTGCTTCTGCTGCGGTTTTGCTGTAAGTAATTGAACCTCCAAACTCTGATACTAAATCTCGACAAGATTCTAGATCGTATTCGGAAATCATTAATAAAGCACAATGTTTATTTGAGGGTAGATGTGCTTGGAGCGACTTGAAATAACTAGGAATCGGTGTGCTATGGATGCTAACTAGTTTTTTGACGATCCCATTGCTATTACTTAACGCCTGTCCAAATTTGGCAGCGTTTAGGAAATCATCAAAAACAACGATCAGTTCTTGCCAAGGATAGGTTGGCGCTAGGGCGATTTCTAATTCTGTAATGATGCCTGTCGTGCCATAACCATGAATGACTTTTTGGACTTCATCTCCCTGTAATTCTAGAATTTGGGGCTTTGCCTCCATGGTAATTAAACGTACTGAGCGTAAATTACCGCGATCGCTAATTTGTCCGTAATTAATCGAGCCCATCCCTACACTTCCACCTGCTACAAAGCCACCAATAGTAGCTGTTCGATAAGTTGATGGTGCCATTCTTAGTTCCCAGCCACTTGTTCTTGCCTGTTTGTCAAAAGCAGCCATTTTTACTCCTGGCTCGACACAAGCACTACCTGCCTTGATCCATTTAATGCGATTCATTTTGCTGAGGTCGAGAATTACTCCCCCTTGCAAGGGAATACATTGACCATAGTTTCCTGTCCCTGCGCCTCTAATTGTTAAAGGAATGTTGTGGCTTACACAGGCTTTGACTACTCGGATAATTTCTGCTTCTGAGGTGGGCAGAATAACTAATTCACCTCTTTTATCTTCAAGTTGAGCCTGAAGAATGGGACTAAAATGGTAATAATCTAAAGAGAGTTTGGTGACCTGATTGCGATCGCTAATAATTTCTAAATCGGCAAGTGCAGTCGTTAAGTCTGCATAGATACTAATTTTGTCTTTCATAACCTGAGGTGCTAGCTATTTCAATCTAAAAAATATCACGACCTTAATCTTAAAGTCATGACAAAAATTATGTTGCCCCAATTGAGCTATTAAATGTGTTTGGAAAAAAACTAGGGATCGTTTCTATCTATCGGCAGCGATAACCTAGTTCCCAATCCCCGATCATAAATTTCAATATTCCATTGTCCAGAGCGGTTACTTTCAAAAGCAATTAGCTTACCATTACCACTAATGGTTGGATTGCGAACCTGACCTAAAATGTTTTTGCTAATATTCTTACTTTTCTGAGCAGTCCGATCATAAATAAAGATCTGTGGTCTGCCTAATTGTTCAGATACATAAACTATATATCTACCATCAGCACTAATGCTTGGCTGTGACTGCATGCTAGAAGGAAAATTTAGGCCTGGTAGGGGGAGCAGACGACGTTTCTTAGTATCAAAAAGGAAAACGCTGCGAGTTCTTTGGCGATCGCTACTAAAAACTAAGTAATGACCATCATAGGAAAAATTAGGCTGAATTTCCGCAGCTTTTGTATTTAGAGTAGATCCCAAAGAAGGTGGTGGTGTTATGTATCCAGCATTTTTGCAGCTAACCAAGGAAATCAAAGCCATTACCAGCATTAATTGCGGAAGCAATCGGTAAGTGCTCTTGTGATTGTCGAGTAAATGACAATTAGGCTTTTTTTTCCTAAGTAATTTCTGTGGAAACAATTTAGGTGCAAAAATTAGAATTGAATCGGTAATTGCTTAAGGTTAACTTATTCGCAACATTAGACCTTATTCAACTCTAACTCCTTTTTTAGTTAGATCATGCTCTTGGTCTTGGTACTTAATTGCACAACAATTGACTTCATCTAAGCAAACTTTTCCCCACTGTAAAGCCCAGCGAACTAACTCAACTCGATTGCCAACTCCAGTTTTTTTGAGAATATTGCTGATGTGATTGTCGACTGTTCTTTTGCTAATTTCTAATTGATTTGCAATTTTGAGGTTACTCAACCCTCTAACTACCAACTCAAGTATTTGCAATTCTCTCGATGACAATAATGCGGGGTAGTCAAATTTATTAGTTTCCATGAGCAATCATTACTTATGTATATATACTTAATTGTGTCATCAATTACCAAAATTATCTCTTGAGATTAGATTGGTACCAGTTTGTTGGAGTAAGAGGAAAGAAAGACCTAATCCCTATCCTGGACATAGATAAGCGAGAACTTTGGGTATAAATCAGGACTACGAATCTTCATCTTTCGTATTGATTAAAGTTCAAAAAATCTCTCAGGTTAACGTCACCGTAATAAAAGGGATTATTCGTAACTTGTTTATATTTACCTTGATATGCCAAAAAAACATTACTTCTTACGTTTATTTATATATTGTATTTTTTGCTTACAAAAGAATTTGTTTCTTAACCTTGTCTCGGTATTGTCGCCATCTTGTAAGACTTTGGGATTGAGATCTAGCTGATTTTTGACAGAGAATGACACCCTCTTCAAAGCCAATTACTCCATATTTATTTTGCTTGATTAGATCGTCTAATAAGTTAGTAATTGACTCTAACTCTAGGCGCTCTGGTTCAAAGGCAATTTGATAGCGAGCTAAATGACCAAGATCAGCGATTAAATACTCTGCTCGATTTGTTTGTTTTTGATCGTTGGTAAATTCTAATCTCGGTAACCTAATAATTTCTCGACGACTCGACAGGTGGGGAATGAGATAGGTTGTGGCTGAAACGCTGGCATCATTGGGAATACGACTTAAGAGATTGCGAATGCTTGGTACTCTTTGCCATTGCTGTGGTGCAGAAACGTGAACCCATGGCTGAATTGAGTTAGGAACCAGAAAATAAAGCGTCCAACTAGGATTAGAGGTAATAGTAAAAATGACTGAGAGACAAATACAAAATACCCACAACTGACGAAACTTAGGGCTTAGTTTTCTTGACTGACAATTAACTAGCTGACTTTTGAAATTTCCAAATCCTTGTCCTGCCCACCACAAAATAGCTCCATAAAATAGTCCAGGCGTAACACTCATGGCGTAGCGAATCGAAATTGATAAGACTGATTGTCCTTTGCCTAACAGTAATTTGAGTATAGGAAAACCTGCGATCGCCCAAGAAGCAGGTGCAAAAATAGGGACAAAGGCTAGAGGTAGCCACTGACCGAGCAAGTAATTGATTGTTTTCCCTACTGGTGTAATTAACTCTATGAATAATCGCCCAGGATTACTAATCATTCCCCAAATAATATCTAGGGTAGAAGCTGATTCTCCTGAAGCAAATTGACCGAATCTTTCCAGCATAAAGCGTCGAGAAATATCATCGGAAAACAAGGGCATGATGATATTGGTTAGTGCCAACATGTAGGTAAAACTTAGTCCACATACTCCTAGTCCAATTTTGGGATAACGACGACTAACTATTAGATAGACCCCAACTCCAAATAAAGTAATTCCACTATCTTCTCTTACGGCTAGGATACAAATAGCTAGCACCCAAAATAGCCACCAGCAACGTTTTTCCATTGCCAGTAAGAGACCGAACACAAATAGGGGGATTTGGGAGATGTCATGAAAATTTGCCAAGCTTGGTCCTAGAACGGCATTAGCGCAGTAAAAACTGATAGTAATTAATATAGCGATCGCTGGCTCTAAATAAGTACGAGCCAATACATATAAGACTAATCCTGCTGTAGTGATAAAAATTGCTTGTAAAACAGTTAATGTCGCTGGATTAGGAAAGAGAAAGTAAACAGGTAACCAGATTAAAAGAGCTGGTGTAAAGTGTTGTCCTAAACGATGATAATTGACCTGTGGAATTTCTCCATTATGGACGACGTTTGTTGATAGTTGAGAAGATAAAGTACTTTGAAAAAAGTTGCCATGGATTCCATTCCAAAAGACTTGGTTGAAAATTCCTTGGTCATAGGAGGAATAAAAAGTAAAGTGTCGATGAAGTGTTAAGCCTAAAGTCAAAACAAAAAAAGCAATTGCTGCAATTGCTAGCCACTGAAAACCTTGTTTATTTGTTAACCTAAATGACATCTTTTTACTTTTAAAAAATATTGTTCTTGTTGCTTTGTGCTTTATTTGAATTTTATTAATCCGCAAAAAGTAGATTACTTTAAGGAAGAAAATCGTAAAAAAATAAGCATAAAGTATTAATTGCTAACGATGAATTTTAATTAATTAGGGTTCTTTTGTAGACTTGATTGAAAATGTTTGCAACGTAATTTAAAAAAAACTGTCAAAACTGAAGTTCTATTCTAGAATGAAGAGGGCGGAGATATTATGTTTCCGTTCACTCCTCACACCACACTCCGCCCTCAAGATTTGCGGGCGGTTTTCTCTTTATGTGATTTCACCTAAGAAGCTAGCACCGTTTCTTGTTTGCCCAGAGATCATTCTTGTTTCTTAAGCAATTCTCTATGTTTTAAGGCTATCGGAACTAGGTTAGATCTTCTGAGAATCTTGTATTATTAAGTAGAAAATTCGATAAACTTATTAGTAAGGAAATATAGGCATGTCTTCAGCCTCCCCAGTAACAGATGAAAGTTTTAAAGATGATGTTTTAGAATCTGCGGTTCCCGTCCTAGTGGACTTTTGGGCTCCGTGGTGCGGTCCTTGTCGGATGGTTGCTCCTGTTGTCGATGAGATTGCCGAGCAGTACGAAGGACAGATAAAAGTTGTCAAATTGAATACTGACGAGAATCCACAAGTGGCTAGTCAGTACGGGATTAGAAGTATTCCAACTCTGATGATCTTTAAAGGTGGACAGAGAGTTGATATGGTTGTTGGTGCAGTTCCTAAAACTACTCTTGCTAACACTCTAGAAAAGTACCTCTAAAGAAATTAGTATTTATCTTTGCTTGTCCAATTAATTAGTGTTTTTTGGTTGTAATCTGCTTCAGTCGTCCTTTGAATGGAGACTGGAGCAGGTTTTGGTTTGACTTGATTAAGTGTGAATCCTAGATTGTTTAGTTACTGATTTACTGAAATTATTTGCTAGTTTGGGTAAATACTTTTGAGTAATCACTATGGCTATGAATCTGGATCCTGAACTAATTGCAAAACTCGATAGTTTGTCTACTCATCAACACCAGCAATTGATCTCTAGAGCTTTAGATGTGATTTTGCGAATGAGTGTCGAAGAATTAGATCGTTTGGATTGGAAGATATTGACTGCGTCTTTAGAAGATTTGGAACGAGGATTTGTCACCTTTTCTCCCTATCAGCACATTCGAAAAATTGCTGTTTTTGGTTCAGCAAGATTTGAGCCAGATGCTCCTGAATATAAGATTGCTGCTGAGTTTGCTCGTCGAATTGCTGAAGCTGGTTTTATGGTTATAACTGGTGCTGGCGGCGGCATAATGGCGGCAGGAAATGAAGGAGCTGGTCGCGATCGCTCTTTTGGTCTAAATATTCAACTGCCTTTTGAGCAAAGTGCTAATAGTTTTATCCAAGACGATCCTAAATTAATTGATTTTAAATACTTTTTTACTCGTAAACTGTTTTTCTTGAAGGAAAGTGATGCGATCGCTCTTTTTCCTGGCGGTTTTGGTACTCAAGATGAAGCTTTTGAAACGCTTACTCTGTGTCAAACCGGCAAATTTGGACCTGCTCCCCTTGTTTTAATAGATAGACCAGGAGGCGATTATTGGCATACTTGGAATGAATATGTTTGTAAGCATTTAGCGCAGAGGGGTTTAGTGAGCAGTGACGATCCTAGTCTTTATACAATTACTGATGATCTAGACCATGCTTGTCAAATAATTGCTGATTTTTATCGCGTTTATCACTCCAGTCGTTATGTCGATAAAAAATTGGTAATTCGGACTAGGTGTGAGTTGTCAGACCAAGAAGTCGATCAACTAAATCAAGAGTTTGCCGACATTTTGACTCAAGGTTCAATTACTAAAAGCAATGCTCTGTCAGAAGAGAAAGATGAGTCTATTACTAAACTCCCTCGCTTAGTTTTGCACTTTAATCAAAAAAATCTAGGTCGTCTATATCAGATGATTGCCATGATCAATAAATCGGGAAAATTGCTCAAAGAAGAAGAGCATCCAGAAATTAAGTAAAGTCAGAATCTCAATAAAGTGACTGGCTGAGTTAGATAAATATCAAGATAGCCAACAAATATCTCTATATAAGGCTTGTTCTTAAAGTTTCGACTTTGATGGAGGGAGCGTAATATTTGAGAAACTTGTATTGCAAGACGTTTGAAGTAACTACTCTAAACTTGTAAGTAAGTGTCATTAATTTTCTTAGGAATCTCGATATTAATTTCTTAAGAGCTAATCTAATTTATTCTTGACTTGTTTAAATGTGAGAATGGAAAACCTTTCCTTAATTTTTTTGAGTGAGCTTGGCAAATTTTAGAAGTGAAATATTCTTGTCAGCTTCTTACTTCCTTAGTCTATATTGCTAGTAATTTTAGTCTGAAGAATTAATATCTCAAGACTCAGACTTAGTTTCTAACAAACAGAAATTTTGTTCATTATTTTGGAAACTGTGACCTTAATTATTCTTGATTTTTAAATAATCTAATTATCTAGCTGATGATTATCTAAGCTATTAAAGAATTCTCTTAATACTCAAGCTGGCAAAATTCAGACAACAATAAATTATCTCTACAGAGATCATCTTAATTGAGTGATTTTTGTGGTTATATAGATTCTAGAATGCAAAAATATTTTAATGGTTTTGCATTAATTACCTAGTAAAAATCAAGCTAGCTATATATTAAAATGGCAAGTAAACAAGTTAATGTTAAAGCTCATATAAGAGTAATACACACTAGAGTTTATAAATTTGTGTGTAAAAGTTGTGAAAAGAAAGTTGAGAGAGAAACTTATGCGACTATTTGTCCTCTCTACTGCGATAAGTGTAAGAACAAAAGACACACCGTAAAACACTATGTCAATTGATCGACTTGTCTTTGTTGGCGATGTATAGCGTTAATAGCTTTCTGGTTTTTTGTATGTATAAATTAATAGACTTGATAACCTCATTAACTCATGTGGATTGAACCTCCCCCTAAACCTTCGTTAGAAACTGAACAAGCTCTTAGACAATTAGCCAATTATTATCGCCAACTAATCGCTTATCATCAGCAGTCCGCAGCGATCGCTTCTTCTAAACTATTGCAGACCGAGACTCTGCTGAGCGCAGGTACTTTTGGCAACAACGAATCTTGGTCAATAGGAGGTTCAATCGATAACTTTTCTCCTCCACAGCAATTTAATTCTGGTGAAATCATCGCCGAATTGGAAGAAACTAAAAGTCTCCCAGAAGTTAAGCTGCCACCTACCGAAATTTTAAGCCAAACCTTACAAACGATTTTCAAGGCGAATAAGGGTAAAATGCTTCGCTTAGACTACTTGTCTCTTGATGTTGGCGAAAAGCTGAGAATATTTCCTCTTTATCAACCTCAATTAAAAATTCAACTCAATCAAATTTTAGAGCAGGGTAAGAGTTTTGGTTTGTGGGCGAAAGTTCCTGACTCTCCTGAATGTTGGACTGCTGATCTTGCTGATTTTCCCGAGTTTGCGAAAAATAATGTTGCCAGTCGGACTAAAACTAGAAGACAAACAAGAGTTAGTAAGAAAAAGCCCTATAATTTATCTCGTTTGCCTGACTGTGCCAAGCTCGATGAGTATGGAACTTTGACTGGGACAATTCGCGCCTGTCTTAGTCACTTTGCACCGCAGCCATTAGATGCTCATCAAGTTATGGCTTGGATGTTTCCTGATGGCTTAAGCGAAAAAGATAAGGCAAAAGCTTATCAAGCAGTTAGTGATGGTTTAAATAAAGGCTGTTCTCGCAAACATTGGCAGCGGGTAGAAGTAGGAGTCTACACCAGTAATGATTAATGGATAAACATCTGTAAATCAATGAAATGTGTTTTATTTTATAAGCCTTATAATGTGCTGTGCCAATTTACCGATCCTGACCAAAATTCGGCTAGAAAGACGCTAAAGAATTATATTTCTCTCCCTAATGTTTATCCTGTCGGTAGATTAGATTTAGATAGTGAAGGCTTACTTCTTTTAACTGACAATGGTCAACTGCAACATCGTTTAGCTCATCGTCGCTTTGCTCATGCCAGGACATATTGGGTGCAAGTAGAGAGAATTCCCGACCAACCAGCTTTGGCTAAATTGCGCCAGGGAATAAAAATTAAAGATTATGTTACTCGCCCAGCTAAGGTAAATTTTTTAGCAACCGAACCATTATTATTCCCCCGCACTCCACCTATTCGGTTTCGTAAGAATGTACCTACTTCTTGGTTAGAAATTACCTTAACCGAGGGGCGGAATCGTCAAGTTAGAAGAATGACTGCGGCGATCGGTTTTCCGACTCTTAGACTAGTTAGGGTCGCAATGGAAATTACTAATTCTCGTACTAAAAAAAATCGTCAACTGCGATTAGGTGGATTAGAACCAGGTCAATGGCGAGAGCTAGGTCAACAAGATCGACAATGGCTACAAAAGTTACTCTAACTTCTCGAAAGTTTTGTGGTTAGAGTTGATTAATTCGAAATATTGGGTGAGATCATTTGAATGAAATGAGTAAAGTAAGGAAAAATATTAGCCAACAATATTTGTGAGCTGTTGTGGAAATTCTAGTTCGATAGTTGTACCTGCATTTTCTTCACTAGCTATGCTGATCGTCCCTCGCTGCAAGTCTACTGATCTTTTCACGATCGCTAATCCTAATCCTGTTCCTGCTACTTCTCCAACATTATTTGCACGATAGAAAGAATCAAATAAATATTTTTGAGACTCTTTGGGAATGCCAATTCCGCGATCTCTAATTGTTATTTTTACAGATGAAGCTAAATCGTTAAGCTCGACCTTAAAGTCTACTGGCGTTTCTTCAGGTGAGTATTTTAAGGCATTAGATAATAGATTCGTAAAAACATGCCAGAGCAATTTTTGATCTCCCTCAAAATCGAATTTCTGGGAAGGTACTTGCAGATCAATTATTCTCTCCGGATAATTTAGCTGTAGTTCGCGAATAATGCGATCGCAAAAATCGGGTAAATCAAAGTTACTAGTAACTAACTTTTGTTTGCCTGCTTCTGCCTTACTCAAGACTAAAATATTTTCGAGAATGGACTTGATATTAAGTGCTGAGTCCTTGATCAGTTTGAGGTAAAAATTTTGCTCGGTTACCGGCAACTGATTGTCTTTTTCTTGAGACAAAAGATCTGTACAAACTAGAATGCTGCTCAAGGGATTGCGAAACTCATGAGATGCCATTGATAAAAATCGAGATTTTAATTGTCTGAGTTCTTTTTCTTTTTCGACCGTTGCTCGCATTTCTCTTTCTGCTTTTTTGCGGATTGTGATGTCACGACCTATCAAAACGCAATTATAAATTTGAGGAATGTCCGTAGGAGCACGGAAACAATTAAATTCGATCTCTATTTCTTTTTCCTCTTTAGACAAAAAACAAATTTCTAATTTTTTGACTATTTTGGGGTTTGCACATATGGACTGATAAAAATTCAGATTTTTAAGTTCATGATGATTAAAAATTTCGCTTAAAGAAAAATTGATTAATTCAGATTTATGAAGATTTAAAATTTTCTCGGCAGCGCTATTAATTCTTTCGATTAGACCTTCTGAGCTGGTAATTAACAAGATATCTTCCATCGAGTTAATTATTTTATTTGTGCAATACTCAAACCTTTGTAATGCATTTAAGGCTAGTTCAGCTTCATTAGCTTTTTGAATAAAAGATTGCCTTAGTTGAATCAACTCAGTTGTATCGATGAAGAATAAAATCAGTTTGTCATTAGATTTGTGAAAGCGAATGTCAAAATAAATGAGTTGTCCATCATTTTTTTCTCTCGCAACTGATTTTAGTAAAAATTCAGTTTGTTTTTCTGTGAGAATTTCTGTACATATTTTTTCTAGCCCAGTTAATTCGGGAATACTTTCCCGAGCATCCTCTCCTAAATTAACTAAGGCAAACTCGGGAATATACTGCTGTAAAAGTTGGGATACCTTCGTGATTTGGAATTCAGGGTTGATAACTATGTACGGTAGATAATCTTTTTCCTCAACAGTCATTACTTGATTCACGGCAGATATCTTTAATATCGTATGTATTTAAAGTTAGTTCATTTAATAAATATTATCTCTTATTGATGTAAAATATCGAACAATCTTGACTTCAAATTAATAAGTATTGACAAAAAAAGTGATGCTTGATGATCAAGCATTTATTAAATTAGAAGTTAGAAATACTCTCATTAAGAGGAAAATGGGTTTTGAAGTGACTTTTTTTTGATAATGTAAGAGTTTTAGCCACTTTAAGAAGCCTGATTCTTTAGTCGCTAGTTACGATCAGGTAAGCTGTCTTTTTCTTGAATGTCAGTCAAAGAGTATCAAGTCTGTATACTAAACCTAATAACTATACTTTTGACCCTCAAGTTTAATTTTACTGACTTATCCACAAAAGAGATGAGCTTAGGCTTATAGTTCTGGTTATTGATTTTGATCGGGGGGATATTCACAAAAAATTTTTGAAGCAACCATGATTGATTGATTTTAGCCATAAAAAATGACCGCTACAAAACATTTGACAATAGCGATCAATCTTCAATTTGGATGGCATCAATACTAGATGCAAAGGTAATGAATTAATTAATTTCAATAAAAAAAAGCCATTTAGAAGCTGATTTAATTAATTTTTTTGTCATTACAACTTACCAAGAAATAGCAATCTAACGGTAACGTTTCTTGCGTCTCGCAATAGCTTTGCGCTTTTGCTTTTCAATGGGAGTTTCGTAGTGACGACGACGCTTAATATCTGCGAAAATACCTGCTTTTGATACTTGACGCTTAAAGCGACGTAAAGCTGATTCTATATTTTCATTTTGTCCCACAACCACTTGGGTCATTAAGTTCTAGCCTCCTAAATTGCAAAAAAGTTTTTGATCTGTTTACCATCATGGCGTAGTCAAACTCTTATTATAATGCTAATTTCCCAAAATAAAAAATATTGTGTTGGCGGCTAAAAAGTTCTTATTTTAAATCGTTTTTCCTAGAATAATCAGATCTTGATTTTGGTGAGCAAGCTTAGCTACTTGTGGGAGTTTTCCCCATTGAGCGAAATTGTATTTTTGAAAAAGTCTTAAACTAGGCTCGTTGTGGGCAAAAATAAATCCTAATAAGATCTTAATCTGTAGCTGGGGACATGTGGCGATCGCCTGCTGTAGTAAATAACTCCCAAGTCCTTGCTGCCTATTTTCTGGTGCGATATAAATACTCAGCTCTGCTGTCTGTTGATATGCAGGGCGACCATAGAAATCGTTAAAACTTAGCCAGCCTAGAATAGGTGAACCTTCCTGACTCTGTTTTTGCTTCTCTATTACCCAGACAGGGCGAAATCGAAAGTCACGATTTTTAAGCCAATCTACCCGACTTTCGACTGTAATCTCTCTCAGGTCTGCCGTTGCCATGTGAGCTGAGATCGTGCTGTTATAAATGTTTACGATCTCGATCAAGTCCTTGCTTAAAGCATTACGAATATGCATGTAGTGTTATGTAGATTTAAAAACGAATTCTCAAGCTATTTTAAATTTAAGGTTATAGTCTCTACTTTCTTGTACAAAATAAAAGAGTTTGTGGCTGTTGACTAATAACCTTAAAATAGCCGTTTTGACTTAGCTAATTACAAAGGTGCGGGAGCAATGATTTTGGTTGCCGCTTTTCTGTGGCTAGACACAACTCAACATTATTATTGACCAACTTAAGTCGAGATATTTTTTCACCTTGACCATCACCGCTTGTTCCGTTGCTAAAAATAATTGTCCAAAATGAGTCAAAAACTGTTGTGGTTTTGAGATTAATTTTTACTTCTAGAGAAGCGCAGTTATAATTTGCATATTTCCTTTGCCATAGTAATGCTTTTTTCTATCTAATGAAGCACCAGATCCGTAAATTATATGAGAGCTTTGCTGATAATTTAGTCGAGTTCAGTCGTCAACATGGAGCTAGATCCTGGTTGGTCTTTCTTTTTGTCTTTGCACTTATTGTGGCGATGTCCTCGTCTGGATTATCGACAGAAATGACTCTTGTTCACGAGATTTCGTCTACTCCAGAAGCATTTACTGAGATTAATGTCTCCTCTGCTCCAGTTTCCCCCCAGTCAGAACCTGAACTCAGCCAGGACAGATTGCCAAAGCCCACTTCCCCTTATTTGAAAACTGTTCAACAATGTGACCGAAATCAGGAGACAAGGGGCGTTTGGTTGACGAATGTTGATAGTGATGTTTTGTTTGCGAAGAAAAATACGCGTCAAGCGATCGCCAATCTAGCAAGGCTTAATTTCAATACTCTTTACCCTGCTGTTTGGAATTGGGGTCATACTCTCTATCCTTCTCCTGTGGCTGAGGCTGTTACTGGGATCAAAATAGATCCTCATCCTGGGTTTAAAAATCGTGATGTTCTTCAAGAAATTGTCGAGGAAGGTCATGCTGCTCAAATGAGTGTAATCCCCTGGTTTGAGTTTGGGTTTATGGCTCCGGCAGATTCTACGTTGGCAACACTTCATCCTGAATGGTTGGTCAAAAAAAGTAATGGCAGCACAATCTGGTGGGAAGGAAAGACTCACAAGCGAGTCTGGCTCAACCCTCTTCACCCAGAAGTTCAAAAATTTATTACCGATTTAGTGGTGGAATTAGTCGCTAACTATGATGTCGACGGCATTCAAGTAGACGATCATTTTGGCTACCCTGCCGAATTTGGTTACGACGATTATACTGTTGCTTTATATCAACAAGAACATCAAGGAAAACAACCACCGAGTGATGCCAAAGACCCCGATTGGATTAGGTGGCGTGCTGATAAAATCACTGCTTATATGAAGACTCTATTTACTGCAATTAAAGCTTCTAATCCTGATGCCATCGTGTCTGTTTCTCCAAATCCCCAAAAATTTTCTCTCAATTCTTTTTTGCTTGATTGGAATACTTGGCGGAAAAAAGGCTTGATTGAAGAATTAATAGTCCAAGTATATCGACCAAATCAGACTAGTTTTATTCATGAATTATCTCAGCCAGAAATGATTGCAGCCCAAAAACACATTCCGGTTAGTATTGGCATTCTTTCTGGATTAAAAGGGCGTCCTGTTTTGTCTGGACAGCTTAAACGACAAGTTCAAATTGCTCGCGATCGCAAATTTGCAGGAGTATCTTTTTTCTTTTATGAAAGTCTCTGGAATCTTGCTCGCGAGTCTCCCGAATCCAGAAAAGAAACTCTGTCTGGTCTTTTTAAACAACCTGTTGGTCGGCAGCAACAATCTTGCCGATTCATCTCTCATCATCAATGATTCTTTGCTCTCAATTTCTAGTAACTTATGGAAAGTAAATTAAAATTTCTCACCGCTGAAGATTACAACCTTTTAAGGGAGAAAGGGAAGATTGCTGTTTTTCATAAAAATGAAATTCTGATCAAGGAAGGCTCTTCTCCGCAATCGATTTATATTTTGCAGAAAGGAATGGTTCGCCTCGAAAAAGCAACCATTGGCTCAGGAGTGGCGATCGCAATCTTGGTTCCTGGGGATGTTTTTGGCGAGATGTCTTTTCTCGAAGAAGAGATTAAAAGTGCCAAGGTTGTTGCCCAAGATCGTGCGGAAGTAATGATTTTGGAGCAAAATCAACTCTACTCATTATTAGTTTCTGTTCCTGGTTTATCGGCTCGTTTCTACCAATCAATTGCCTACAATCTTTCTTGGCGTTTGCGCGAGACAAACTCTTTAATTGCTTCTTTAACTAGAATAATTAGTTCTTCCCCTCACCCCGAACCAAGAAGAACTAGTGATGAGGGTCAAGAGCGAATTCCTCCTGAACTGATTGGCGAAATAGAATTGTTTAAGCATGATCTTTTGGAAGTCGAAAAGAATTTACGAGCTAAGGTCATTACCGAAGAAGTTGCCCAGGAAACAGTTAATCGAGTCTGTGGAATGGTGGCAAATTCTCTGCGTGAGCAAATTATTCATCATCAAGATATTGAAAAAGCGATCGGCACATACATTTTTCGAGAGTCGTTTCCGTTTTTTATGCTCAGTAGCTTTATTGATTTAACTTTTCGTCAACCTCGTAATTGTGGCAATGATTCTTATGTTGTCGAAGTTTTATCTCAAAATGAACCAGAAGGGGATGGTCATTTAGGGGTTTATATAGATCATTGGATTCGTTCGATTCCTACTTGTTTGGCACTCAAAAATCGTGGGGGGATTATCACTGCTACTTTGAAAGAGTTAGCTAGTAACTGGAATGGGGAAACACCGATGCCAGTTACTAGTCTAGCTAGCGGTGCGGCGACAGAGATTTTGGATTTATTTTTGAATGCTCAACCGCCCAATGTTCATGTGAGTTGTATTGATATCAACCATAAACATCTGCACTATGCAGCTAATTTATCTCGTAAACTCGGTTTTCAAGAATATTTAACCTGTATTCAAGATAATATTTTTCTAATTGCTCAAGGTCATAGCTGTGTTCACTTGTCTCCCCAGCAAATGATTTACAGCGTTACCCTAGGTAATTATTTGAGCGATCGCGAATTTATTGCTGTTCTAGATTGGATTTACGATCACTTATTGCCCAACGGAACAGTTATTCTGGGTAATTTTCATGCCTCGAATCCAGATCGACTGCTGCTAGAACATATTCTAGAGTGGCATTTAATTTATCGCTCGGCAGAACAGTTAGAAAAACTTTTTGGTCGCTCAAAGTTTCGATCTTTACCTGTCACAATTGAGTCGGATGAGTTTGGGGTCGAGCTGTTTGCAGTCTGCACCAAAACCTGGGCTTAAAGCTTTTTTTCGTTAAGAACTTCGAACTTCGAACTCCTAATTCCTAATTCGTCAACTTCTCACCGTTACTCTCAACCCCACAACTAGGAGTCTTGAGGTGCCAACACACCGTGTAAAAAGATATCAGCAATTCCCTCTGCCATTTCTTGCATTGCTTTGGGAGATGCCTGGGGATCGATGATCGTTGACTCTGAAAATCCAGCGATCGCAAACATGCCCAAAAATACCTGTGCCACAATTCTTGGATTGGTGCGACGATAAATTCCTTTGTCCATAGCCGTTTCAAAAAAAGCTTCTGCCACACCTGTCATTTTACTGATGACTTCAGATTGAATTTTTTCTCTTAATTCAGGATGATATTGAGCTTCAAAAAAACAAACCTTAAGTAAATCAGCGTTGGCATGCATGTTGAGCATTCTTCGTTTCATCATCTGAGAGATTGCCTTACAATCACCCATTTCACTTAGCTCGGTGAGCAAATCGGTCAGAATCTCAATCCAACCTTCGGTGGCAACTTCAATCAGAATTGCTTTCTTGTTGGAGAAATATCGAAAAAGGGTTCCTTCGGCAACTTTCGCTTGACTCGCTAGGTCTTTGGTGGTTGTGCCATCGTAACCTCGACGGGCAAATAACTTTCTTGCCGCTTTTAAAATGCGCTCCCTGACATCTTCTTCAGATGACTTTGATTTCTGAAGGGAGCATTTTTTAAGGTTTCGCCGAGAGAAAACTTGCATAATGGTAAGGGGTAATTAAAAAAGATTCTAGTGAAGATCATCTAAAAAAAGCTAATTAACCCATTACCTAGTTTGACTAGTTAAACCGTTATTAATTAATCACTTCCTTAATAACGAGGTGTGCTTTTTGCAAAGATGTTTCCTGGGATATTTTCTCGTTTGTGATGTAACTCTGACTTTTTTAGAATATGTTGAATCGGCAACAAAAATCAATTTTTAGGCACTTCATTAAGTTTTTGATAGTTTTGGTGGTTATAGGGGCTAGTTCTCTACTTTTGCCAGTTAGAGCTTGGGCAGATGAAAGCGTTAAGCAAAATTCTGTTATTACAGCAGAAACAAGATCGATTGAACAGTATTTGGAAAATTTCAGCGATCGCATTCATGAATTTCGCTTAAAAAACGGCATGAAATTTATTGTGCTCGAAAATCATGATGCGCCAGTCGTTTCTTTTGTAACCTATGCCAACGTTGGTGGTGTCGATGAACCAGATGGGCAAACTGGAGTCGCTCACTTCTTAGAGCATTTAGCCTTTAAGGGAACTCCATTAATTGGTACGAATAATTACCAGGCTGAAAAACCTCTTTTAAAGCGCCTTGATAATATTTTTGAGCAAATTAAAGTTGCTGAGGAAGAAGGCGATCGCAAACAACTCAAACAACTGCAATCAAGATTTAAAAGTTTGCAATCTAGTGCCAGCAGTTTTGTGAAGCAAAATGAGTATGGTCAAATCGTCGATACCGCAGGAGGCGTGGGCTTAAATGCAGCCACTTCTGCTGACTATACCAGTTACTTTTATAGCTTTCCCTCTAACAAACTTGAATTGTGGATGTCTTTGGAGTCAGATAGATTTTTAGAGCCAGTCTTTAGGGAGTTTTATCAAGAGAAACAGGTAATTCTCGAAGAAAGACGCCTGCGAACTGATAATTCGCCAATCGGCAAGATGATTGAACAATTTTTGGGTACTGCTTTTACCGAGCATCCCTACAAAAGACCCACCATTGGTTTTGAGGAAGATATTAGAAACCTATCGAGGAGTAATGTTCGCAAATTTTTTAATAAATATTACACTCCTAGCAACCTTACCCTTGTTATTGCTGGAGATGTTAACCCGAAGCAGGTTACTAAGTTGGCAAAAACCTATTTTGGGCGCTTTTCCGCTGGCAAAACACCCCCTCAAGTTCAATTAATTGAGCCAACTCAACCCAAAAGTAAAGAGTTTGTCTTGCAATTGCCCACTCAACCGTTATATCTAGAGGGCTATCATATTCCTGGGGTTAGTAGTCCTGACTATCCAATTTATGAAGTGATGTCCAATTTACTGAGTAGTGGCAGAACTTCTCGCCTCTATCAGTCCTTAGTAGAGAAACAGCAAATTGCCCTGTCTGCCCAAGGATTTAGTGGTTTCCCTGGAGATAAATATCCTAATCTCATGCTCTTTTTTGCTTCGACGGCTCCTGGTCACACGGTTGAAGAAGTAGCGATCGCTTTGGATCAAGAAATTGATCTTCTAAAAACCCAACCGGTTGCGACAGAGGAGTTAGACCGAGTCAAAACTCAACTCAAAGCAGGCTTAATTCGGAGTCTTGATTCTAATATTGGGATGGCAAGAACTTTGGCGGAATACGAGGGAAAAACGGGATCTTGGCAAAAACTATTTGAGGACTTACAAACGATTATTGATGTAACTCCCCAAGATATTCAAAGAGTTGCCAAAGCTACTTTCACCGAAAATAATCGCACAGTTGGAAAATTGTTATCTAGTCGTTAATTATTTGTTGGCGACTTATGTAGTGGCTAATTTTTGTCCATTATCTCAAGGAAATTACAGGAGATGGATCGGCAGACAATTATCTCAACCTTGCTTGAAGTTTGGAGTTACTCGGATTTTCGTCCACCCCAATTTGAGGTCATTACTTCTTTGCTTGCAGAGCAAGATACCTTGGTCGTTATGCCGACAGGTGGCGGCAAATCACTTTGTTTTCAATTGCCAGCACTATTGCAGTCAGGTTTAACAATCGTGGTTTCGCCCCTGATTGCTCTGATGGAAAATCAAGTCCAACAACTTGAACAACTCCAGAATCGGCAATTAAAAGCTTGTCTACTTCACAGTCAACAAAGCAAAAGCGATCGCCGCTCAATTTTAGGTAATTTAAATCAGTTTAAGCTCCTCTATATTGCTCCTGAAACTCTACTCAGTCCTCCTGTTTGGCAAAAACTAATTCAACCAGATTTGGAGATTAACTATCTAGTGGTTGATGAAGCTCATTGTCTGGTGCAATGGGGTGCAACTTTTCGCCCTAGCTATACGCGACTGGGAGCAATTCGCAATTCTCTGCTAACTCACAAGCCAACAGGATCTAAGCTAACTCTGGCTGCTTTTACTGCTACTGCCGATCCCTTGACACAAAGAAAAATTACTCAGTCCTTAGGATTAAAAAAACCGCAAAGATTTGTTTTTAGTCCCTATCGTTCTAATCTCAACCTCCAAGTACAAACTATCTGGACTCCTCGTCAGCGCAAAAATAAAACCCTGCATTTTGCCCAGCAACATCAGAAACAAGCGGGTCTAATTTATGTCCAGTCGCGCCGAACCAGTGAAGAGCTGGCAGCTTATCTACAAGCGCAACAATTAAAAGTAGCAGCCTACCATGCCGGTTTGCTTAGTAGTCGCAAAAGAGCGATCGAATTAGATTGGCTCAGAGGCAAACTCCCCATTGTGATTTGTACCTCGGCTTTTGGGATGGGCATAGACAAGAAAAATTGTCGGTGGGTCTTGCACTATCAAGTCCCTGGGTTACTAGCTGAATATATTCAAGAAGTTGGGCGTAGTGGTAGAGATGGTAATTTGGCTGATGGTTTAGCTTTAGCTAGCGAACCAACAGGTTTACTTGAACCGAGCGATCAGCAACGGATTAAATTTAGACAAAAACAACTTCAGCAGCAAAACTTAAAAGCACACAAAATCTTTGCTCAATTGCCAAACCGAGGCAATATTTTAGAAATGAGGCAGCAAATACCCGAAATTGATTTATCATTGGGAGTTCTCCAAAATCAAGGCTTAATTCGCTGGCAAGATCCTTGGCATTTTCAGAAAAAAAGTAATCTCGTCAAAAAAACTGGATTGTCGCTTCAGTCAACATCCTCACAAATGTCTAAATTTCTCAGCACAAAAACCTGTCGTTGGCGTTTTATTTTGTCCGCCTTTGGTTTTCAGCAACAAGCTCAGAATTTTAATTGCGGTCATTGCGATCGCTGTTTAGGCAAAAAATAAATTCAACCAATTTTCTATCTAGAAATGATCAAAAATTAGTTATCTGAATTGCTGAATTTTTAAATATCCAAGATCCAACTAAACTCCCAAGAGAATTGAATTTTTTTAATTCAGAACTCAGAACTCAGAACTCAGAATTCCCACAACATCTATAAAAAAATTGACAGATCACTAGCTATATTCTTGACCTTCTTTGTTGCTAAAAATCCAACCTCTATCACTATCTGTGGCAATTAAATCATCGTCAGGGTAAGTAACGAAATCACCTTTGGTGCGATCTCCGATCTCTAGATACTGGGCTATTTGCTCAGATTTATTAATGAGATGATGACCATTTGCTTCTCCTCCAGGAAAACCAGCACAATCTCCAACACCTAATTTTTGTTCTCCCTCATTAGTAACCAAAGTAATTTCTCCAGCTAAAACATAGATAAATTCGTCTTGCTTCAAATGCCAATGTCTCAGAGCCGAACTACTTCCAGGGGCAAGAGAAACCAAATTTACCCCAAAATTAGTTAGTCCTGCTGCATTACCTAGCTTTTTTTTACTGCGACCTTTAACCACTGATTGAAACTGCTTAGGATAACTACTGTTATTTTTGCTAGGAACTGAATGAGGATCAATAATCATGATGTTTTGCGTTTGAGTAGATATGACGTTTTAAGGTATTTCGGTTTCTAGGGCATTTTTTAACTTCATCTGTAACCAGTAATTCTGTAAATCCTTCGCAACCAGATTCGATAATAAGATACAGCCCAAAATATTTGGTAATGCCATCATTAGCAGCATCATGTCGCTGAATTCAATTACCAAATCAAGTTTAATCACTGCGCCTAAAACGATACAGCCGAGAAAAAGGAGTTTGTAAAGGAAACTATATTGATCTCCAAATAAATAAATCCAAGCCTTCTCGCCATAGTAGCTCCAGGTAATTGCTGTCGAAAAACCAAATAAAACGACAATGCCCGCTAAAACAGGAGGAAACCAATTAATTACTTGAGCAAATGCTAGAGCTGCTAATTGTGCGCCATTAACATCTGAAGCGATATTGTCTCCATAGGTACCTGTAAGGACGATTACTAGGGCTGTGAGATTACAAATGATGATTGTATCTATAAACGGTTCTAGGGTCGCGATAATTCCTTCTTTAACTGGATTATCGGTTTGTGCTGCTGAATGAGCGATCGCTGCTGTACCCAAACCTGCTCCATTCGAAAAGGCACTTCGACGCACTCCCACAATTAGAATGCCGATCACACCACCGCCGAGAGCGCTACCAGTAAAAGCTTCTTGGAAAATAGCCATCATGGCGGTTGGCACCTCTGAAATACTGTTCCCAATGACCCAGAAACAAACAGCTAGATAAATGCTCACCATTAGCGGAACAAGTTTACTAGTGAACTCACCAATACGCTTAATTCCACCGAAAATAACTAGAGCAACAGAGATCGCAACCACTAAGCCAAATAGCCAGTCATAATCGGCTAGTCTCGGAAAAACATAGGCGATCGCCACAAAAGACTGGTTAACCTGAAACATATTGCCTCCACCGAAAGAAGCGCCAACGCAGAAAATAGCAAAAATGATACTGATTACTTTGCCAAATTTTGCCATCCCGATTTCGGCTAATCCTGCTGAGAGA